>JBAVHJ010000440.1:0-3462 GCA_049685715.1 Terriglobia bacterium
TGCCATCCGCCTCGAACTAGATCATTTTGAAGGGCTTCGTCACGGCGGTGGCCCAGCACACGCTGGTGGCCCGGCACATGGCGGCGGGCCGGCAGTGGAGCACAAGTCCTAGGTTTTTCGAAGCAGCTTGATGGCGTGAAGGTGATTCCAGGCCTAATAAGGATTGGAATGGGGCTTGGGACATCCGACAAGGGTGGACGGTTGGGGGGTTGCCTCTCAAGAGCGCTTCCTTTATTTTCTGTAGAAATACAACCCTCTCGACCTTGAATCTGAATTTCGGGAGCGGAGACAAGTTCCGCTCGCTCGATCTTGACGCATGGATAAGAAATCTCAATGGGCAGTGATAGTGAACCTGTTCCTGCTCCTCTTTCTCGGCCTCGTCGACAACCAGCTCATCTCCCCCCTTCTTCCCCTCATTCAAAAATCCTTCCGGGTCGATGTGACCGTGGTAGGGACGCTCGTGGTGGCCTATTCCGTGGCGGCGGCCTTGAGTGCCCTCATCTCTGGCGCCCTGTCAGATCATTACGGACGAAAGGTTTTTCTCATCGGATCGGCCATGGCCTTTGCGGCGTTTTCCCTTCTGATCCATTGGGTGTCGTCCTTTCCGGAGCTCATCCTGTTACGTTTCTTAGTGGGACTCTGTGCCGGAACGATTTCAACCTGCGCGATTGCACTGGCGAGCGACATCTTCCCTTACGAGGTTCGTGGGCGGGCCATCGGGACGATATCTTCCGCTTACTTCGCGGCCTTGATCCTGGGGGTTCCCATTGGATCGCTGGCGGCTGACCGATTTGAATGGCGCACGATCTTTCCGGGAATTGCGGTGATCGCCCTGGTCGTGGCTCTTTCGAACTGGATCTACCTGCCCGCCCGAAAGATCCCAATCAAGTCCGGCGACACGGATGCGACTTTCCTTCGTTTAAGGATCAAATCCTTCACCACCTTTCTTTCAAGGCGCGAGTTGCTGGCCGCTGTGGTCATGGCATTTTTTGTTTCCGGGGGAATCGTCGGATTGATCACCTACATCGGGGTGTGGTTGCACAGTGCTTTCCAGGTGCCGGTGCGATTGATCGGAGTCATTTTTCTGTTAAGCGGAGTGGTGTCTTTCATTGGGGCCCCGCTCGGCGGAATCCTCGCCGATCGCTGGGGCAAGCGCCGCGTCTCCATCGTGAGCAATGTGATGCTGGCGCTCTCGATGATGCTGGTGCCTTTGCTGCACTGGGGAGTCTTGCTCTTTGTGGTGTTTGGATTTTTGAGCTTGAGCGCCGCGTTCCGGCAGGGGCCGATGACCGCCCTGATCACCGAGCTCGTGGAGGAGAGACAGCGGGGATCTTTCATTGCACTGAGAAACATTTTTTCACAACTTGGGATCGCCATTTCAGCCTTTCTGGGCGGGGTTCTTTACATGCGATGGGGATACTCTGGAGTGGCTGCTCTTTGCACGGTTTTCACTCTCATAGTCGTGTGGCTCCTGGTGCAATATCTTGAAGAACCCAATTCGGTGACAACAAGTCAAACGGCAGATCTGATCGGCATAACCAAGGGAGTTCGATGAAGAGGCCGGTTCACCCAACCAGGCCCCCGGATTCCTGCGCCTCTGGGTGCCGCATACCCCGATCTATCGGGGTGTGCGATTGATAACGGTAGAGTGCTGCTCCAACGGATTCATCCGGTAGACCATCGATTCCTGCTTTGGATTCGATACCCTGAAGAGGCAATTCCGTTAGGAGTGGCCTATTTGTAGTCAAGCCGGCCACCCCCGACTTTACAAGACAATGGTTCATTTCCAGTCAGAGGCCCGGAGGGACGGTGCGCCGCGGCGCATAGCCCCGTCTGAGCCCCGCGCTTCTTCTCTTTGCGGGGCGAGGGCGGGGTCAGGGCCCCAAAATGATGTGAGCCCCGGAGGGGTGAAAGAATCTCTTCATTTCCCGATAAATCGACGGTCCACTGAAGCAGCGCTTTGTTTTAAGATTAGCCAAATCAAATGGGGAGTTTCGTCCCGGTTTTCCTTAATTGAACGGTATCGTGTCTGCCCCCAAAATTCTTTAACGACCCTCTTGCCCAAGTTTGCGTTTCCGGTTTAATCTGGCACCACCTCGAGATCCATGGAGAATTCATTGGCCGAAAAACCCAGGAAGCGCTGGAAGAGTATCCTCAAATGGTCTTTGATTACGCTCACCGTGGCCGTAGCCTTCTTCTTTCTGGCTTACGTCCCATATTTTCTTGCCAACGTCGTGACCCACCATCGCTACCATTACCCCGATAAGGACGATGGCCAGACCCCCGCCACCTATCAAGTCAGTTACCGCGACATCGAGTTCAGCTCTTCGGATGGCATTTCGCTCAAAGGATGGTTCGTGCCGGTCGAACATCCCAGGGGGACGTTTATCTTTGTCCACGGTTTGAACCGGACCCGGGTGGAGCTGCTGCGGCAGGCAATGTTTGTGCACCGGCTGGGTTACAACGGCCTGCTTTTTGATCTGCGCCATTCCGGCGCGAGCGGTGGAAAAGTTACTTCCATGGGATATTACGAGCGGCTCGACGTGGAAGCGGCGGTGACTGAAGCGATGAACCTGGATCCTCAGACCAAGCCCGTCACGGTGTGGGGTGTTTCAATGGGCGCAGTCGCGGCGCTCATGGCCGCCAAAGAAACGCCGACGATCAATGCCGTGATTTGTGACAGTACTTTTCTCACGCTTCGCGACACCACCTATCACCATTTGAAACTATTTCTACACCTGCCCAGGTTCCCAATTCCCATGACGGCGCTCTGGCTGGTGGAGCGTTTCGCTCACTTTGATGCGGACGCCCTTGACCTGCGCGAGGCGGTGCATCATATCGGCGACCGCCCCATCCTCTTTGTGGCAGGGGGTGCGGACAACCGCATGCCGTCAACGATCGCGCTCGAACTGTTCCATCTGGCGCGGGATGGCTACAAAATGTTCCTCGATGTTCCCCGCGCCCGCCATGGCGAAGCCTTCCGAACCGACCCCCAGCTCTATGAAACCGCAGTGAGAGAATTTCTGGACCGCTCCCAGCAGGATGGCTCCTCAGGAGAAAGATAGCCCGGGAATCTTGGCGGGATGGATCTGTTGATCGTAAGCGACCAAAGCGAGCTCATCCCATTGATTCGGATAGTGTTCGCCCCTGTCCCCGCCTGTTCTTACGATTTTCAAAAACAAAAACTAAAGATGAACGCTCTTCCATCACAGAAGCTTCCTATTGCACGCACCAACCGCCGGTGTATAATCTGCTGACTGCTGAGATTGATGCAGAATAGCTGGTTGCGAGGAACGGATCACTCTCTCGAATTCCCCGAGGCGGCGCTCAAAAAAAACCACCCCTTTTGACGCAACAAACGTGAGTTTTTTGAGACCCCTCATCGATTGTACCTTCGGCTTACCTTCGGGATTCCCGGATCTTATTGAGAATCAGGGTGCAGGAGTGCAAGACCCTAACATT
>JBAVHJ010000441.1:0-17620 GCA_049685715.1 Terriglobia bacterium
TCGCAGGTGAGCTGGTAGAGTCGGTGGGTTTCCTGAGCTGCCGTCAACCAGGAGAATTTCTTGATTTGCTCCAGGCCCTTCCGGATGAGCCGCTCGCGGAGGCCATCGTCGCACAGGATCTGCTTGATCCCGCGCGCGATCTCAAACACGTTCTCAGGGTTAACCATGACGGCGGCGTCTCCGACGACCTCGGGAAGCGACGATGTGTTTGACGTCAGCACGGGCGTTCCAAAGGCCATGGCCTCCAGCGGGGGGAGGCCGAAGCCTTCATAAAGCGAGGGAAAGACAAAGGCGCTGGCATTCTCATAGAAAACCTTCAGGATCTCATAGGGGACAAATCCGAGAAACCGAACCTCGCTTTGGACACGGCTAATGACGACGGTACGGCGTAGGGCCTGGTGAGAGGCCAATTCGTCGCCGATAATCAGCAGTTTCAGGCGTGAATATTTAGGATGTTCCCTCAACTCCGTACGGGCGACGGCGAAGGCTTCAATCAGCCGCGTCACGTTCTTGTGGGTGCGGACATTGCCGGCATACAGCACATAGGGGTCATGAATCTGGTAACGTTCCAGGACACTTTGAGCGTCCATCGCGGGCTGAAGTCCGGTGAGACGCTCGTCCAACGCGTTGTGGATCACCGTGATCTTGTTCTCGGGGATCTGGTACAGCCTGATGACGTCGCGCTTGGTCGCCGCGGAAACCGCGATAATGTGCTCGGAACGTTGCAGCCGCCGCCGCTTGGCATGAAAGCGGGCGGCGCGCATCCAGCTGAATTCGTTCGCTCGGGGATAGAGGATGTGGACGCAATCGTGAACCGTGACCAGATAGCGACAGGGTAACCTTCGCGGGACGTCGTCGTGGGGGATGTGGCAGACATCGACCCCGTGACGCTTCAGGAAACGCACGACCTCCCGCCGTTGAAACTCGCCACGCTTCCGCTCCTTCAGGTGAATCCGCTCGAAGTTGTCGGCGGTCGGGAGAAGGTCCGAGTTCGTGGACTCCCCTTCGAGGAGAAAGTACGTGTTGGTGGAATCGATCTTGGCCAGGTGGCTGACCAGGTTCCGGATGTAAGTCCCCACGCCGAAATCATTGATCTTGGCAAGCTCCAGGGCCACTTTCATGGGGCGCATCTTATCGCAAGGGATGCGGACAGGGAATGGTTTTTTTGAATTCTGGAAAGTCCAGAGGGCACCGCCAGGGGCGCGGAGGACGCCGCGCGGGGCGAAGGCAAGAGCTTTTTGTGCCCTTTGCGCCTACTTTGCGATCTTTGCGGTTTGCTTTTCTCGGGGACTGAACTCGAACAGAATATCTTTTGAACAGGGGACGGGAGTTGGGATCAGAGTCCTGCTGTTTCCACGGGGGATACGCCGTTGGTGTTCGGGCAGGTCCCTCTGCCCGAATTGTTTTTTCAGTTTCTCGAACGTCCAGCCGAAGTGAATCAACAAGCTTTCGGCGGCCTTGAATAAAAACTCCTCGTATTTTTCCCGGTCGTAGGTGACGGTGCCGTCGAGATGGGCCAGGGCTTTGGCGCGGTCGCAGGGCAGCGCCGCGTCCGCATCCGTGATGATGCACTGAATGCGTTCCCCCGGGCTGAGGGAAACTCCTCGGGCAGTCAGTTCCTGGCTTACGATGGCCGTGAGGGAGGCCACCTTGTAGTCAAGCGGATCGCGGCTGATCCGCAAGGAAATGGCCAGTTCCTCGGGCGCCATCTGTCCGCCCTGCAGTTCCGCCACCCGTGTTTCCACCTCCTTCAAAATTTCGGGTACCCGTTGACGGCATTCTTCGCGGGAACGGCAAGAGGACCACACCTCCAGGGCGCGCGCCTGAAACTGCTTGATGAACATCGGGGTGTCGGAGCGGCGCAACTCGATGCCCCGCACTTTTAATTCGCCCGATTCAAACAGGCCAAAGTAACGGTTCGGCACGCTGACCCGGGCGTCGCGGCGCGACGGAGCAAACGCAATCCAGCGATACACGCCCTCCAGCGCGATGGGGATACGGGTCTGCCGGGTGATCTGCCCGGCCAGGTCCTCGAAATCTTCAGCCGTGGCGCCCGGTTTGTGCACCCACAAGGCGTCGGTCAGGGCGTGCAGCATGTGATAGCCGGCGCGCTCGGCCACCTCCTTGGCCAGCAGCAGAATCTCCCGTCCATAAGCGGTGGTGCTTTCGTGGGCTTCGATGCGCCCGAAGCGCGCATTCTTGTAACCGAGATACCCGAAGCACGTGACCAGCACCCATTTCAGGGCCGTCTGTTTACGGTCATTGATTTCAAAGTCAGCGCGGGTGAGCGCCGCGCGTTTTTTTTGTTTATAGAGGCGGCGCTTTTCGAGAATGAGGTCGAGCGCTTTGGGCACGAGACCCCGCCGCTGCTGGCACATGCGATAGCCGGTTTCAGGAACGCGCGGAGCGTCCGGACAACAGGCGCAATTGATCGTTTCCGGGCTGAGGTTGTAATCGCGCATGAGCGTCGGATACATGGATGCGAAATCGAGTTCAGCCACCTGGTCGTGAAACCCCAGGATCGGCGCGTAGGTCAGGCCGCCCTTGTCGATGGTCAACAGCTCCAGGCCGTCTTTGAAGTCCTCGGCCACATGCTTGCGGTAGGGAACCAGGTAGTTCTCGCGCAGCGCCACTTCCACCTGCATTGAGGAAATGCACGTCCCCGTGGAGAGGCGGGCCAGCCGTTGCACCGGGATTTTCGAAAGCCGCGCCAGCTCAAACAATCCTTCCAGCCCACTTTCGTGCGCGATAAAAGAGTTGCGCCGGTCGATGTGCCAGCGGCCGCGCAGCGTGTGAATGGCGTCCACGTGCACAATCCGCCCGTAGCTGAAATAGCTGCGCTCTTTTTGAACGCGGGCCGGCGGCTCGCCTTTGCGGTCGAGTTTCAAGGGCGTCCGCTCCTGCCGTGCCAGACGGTACAACCGCGGCAAGATGTAGGAATCACCCCAATCCGTGAGCACGAGATGAGGATCGGCCCGCTCCACCAGTTTGTTCAAATGGGTAATGAGATGATCCCCTTCCAGAACGATCTCGCGATCGTCCATGAGGGTGACCAGGTTGCTTCTGCCTCCATGCGCCGGGTTGTGAGAACTATTCTCCAGCTTGAGTTGAAGCACCCGCAAGGGCGGAAGGGGGTAATCGCATTCGCGCGGGGAATCCAGCAGCTCGAATCCGAGAATGCGGGGAGGCGCGCCTTCGCCCGCCGCGGAATCGATCGCCGCTTCCAGTTCAACCTTCGCCAGGGGGAACAATTCGGATTCGTAAAAAAACAGTTGGGGAAGGGGAATGTCGCAATTATAAATCTCCACTGCGCCGAAATCAGTGCCGGGGGGCTTCAGCGGTCCCCCATCCGGCACACTGCTTTGACGCAGGAACGCCTGCACGAGCGGGGTGTAGTCGAGCGGATTGAGCGTCCGCACTGAAACGACGGAGACCCAATCGTTGGTGTAAAACTCACGCTTCTGAGCGACCTCGAATTGAACGGGGATGTGCTGCCGTTCAATCCACTGGACGGCGTTCTTCAGGGTGCGTTCCGTGCCGTGCAGGAAAAAGGAAGGTTGAAACGGATAAAAAAAATTCAGGGAGCGGCCGCTGGGGTCAATGATCCAGATCGTCAAACCCTGTGGCGTCGGGTAGACATCGAAAATCCAGCCGGTGTAAAGCATGAAAATAAAGTCCAAAGTTCAAGGTTCAAAGTTTCAAGTTAAGATCTAAACCCTTTCGATCGCTAACGTCTGTCTTCTGATCTCTGACTTCGAAAGCGGGCGCACCGCTGTGCGCCCCTACAGAAGAATTCCGCCTTCTGACTTCCGACTTTTTCCCTACTCTCTATTACCTATCTCCTATTCCCTGGCCCCCGACACCTATCACCTAAAACCTTCCTCTTTCTGTTCCAGCCGGCGAATGCGCTTTGTCATTTCAATCAGCATGGCGAGCAGCACAGCCTCCATGGGGGCCGGCGTGGAGGCATACGCCATGGGCGCCGTGTGAAATCGAGCCAGTGCAAAGAGCTCGTCGAGCACTTTTTGATCTTCCTGGCGCAGGGCACGGCGGAATTTCGACCAGTCATCGTCCTGGATTTTTTGCAGAAGCTGGGTGGAGGTAATGACGGTTCGACCCATGTGAATCACCTGTAAGGTAGGAAAGTGAGGCCGTCCGCGACGGTTTTGTCAGCTTCGTGGAGGAGCGACAGCGGCGCGGCGAAACCTTTGCATCGCCTGATTTTTCTGTGTCGCTCCGGACGAAGCTTACCATTTATTTGAATGGGCTCTTCCTCATCCGGACGAGCTGGAACCAAAATCTCAATCTATCGGGAAGCCCCTATTGAAACAGTCTCAACTGGCGCGAATAGCGAAGGGGCGCGATCGACGTGGAGGTCAAGGTCCAGGTCTGTTTAAATTCCTCGGGCCGTTCCAGGTGCAGCAGCAACTCCGCCGGGTTGTGCCGTTCGCAAGCCAACCGGAAGATGGCATCCCGCTTTAACGCTTCGAGGTATTGCGGCCGCTGTTTCACCGCCGGACGAGGACAGGCCATCAACACCTTCAAGCCGCGCCGGGCCAAGTCTCGTAACGTGTGCTCAAATTGTTTGAACAGTTTGTTGGCTTCGAACAACGGCACGTTTTCGTCGTAGAAAGTCGCCAGCGGATCCAGCGCCACCACCAGCGGGGAGTGATATTTTTCTGTTGTCTTCTGCACGCGTTCAGCCAGCGACACCATCTGATGGCAGGTGAAGGCGCGCGAGATCTTGATCAACCGGAGAAACTCCTCGGGCCGGCGGGCGAAGTGCTGGGCCATGCGTGTGTACAGATATAAGTTGAAGCCATTGTTTCCATCCACGATGACGATGGGGGTTCGCGTGATCAAGGGGCGCGACAACATTTTCTGCGCCAGTTCCAGGACATACGCCTCACCATAAATCAAATAAAGTCCGCCCTGCTGCTTCATCGACTCCCAGGCCAGATACAATTGCCCCAGCGAAAAACGTGGAGCCATGAGCGAGGGTTTAAGCGCAGGGAGCAGGGGGGCCGGGAGGCCGTCCGTGCCAAGGGGGGCGGTTGGGATGGGAGCCGCCCCTGAATGGAGTTGAGATTTTTCAAGAGCATCCATAAGGTCTTCCCTTTCGCAATAGACAAAAAGAGTATAGGCGAACAAAAAGCGAAAGTCAAGAGAAAGGTTTCAGGTGTCGGGTGCCGGGTATCAGGTGGTAGGGAATAGGTGGTAGGGAAAGGAAGCCGGAAGTCGGAGGTTCCCGTAGGGGCGCACAGAGGTGCGCCCTCTTTCGAAGGCAGAGGCCAGAAGCCGGAGGTTAGCGATCAAAAGGGTTTAGATCTTAACTTGGAACTTTGAACCTGGAACTTTGAACTGGGGTTTTTTGGACTTTAAACTTTGAACCTTGAACTTGGAACTGAATTTCTTTGGACTTTGGACCTTGGACTTTGAACTGGTTTCTTAGACCGTTTGATGTGAAGTCCGCACGATGGAGACACTACCGTTGGTCGTTCTCAGCTCGATCAGAGCACCCCCTTTTCCAAGTTTCCCCTCCAGAGAATGTTTTCCAAGGGTACCCTGCGTGGTGATGGGGAAATCCGTGCGGACGGACCCATTAGTGGTATGTGCGGAGATATTGGCGTCGACGTCGTCCGGAAGCGAAAGCTGGATGGATCCATTGGTCGTTGACAATCGAAGGCCATCGCCGGAGTAATGTGTAAAGGAGGCCGTAATCTTGCCGTTGGTGGTAGAGCCATTCAGCGAACCGCCGATGTTCTCCGCCTTAATGCTGCCGTTGGTCGTTCCCAGGCGGATTCGTCCTTGGACATCCGAGGCCTGCACATGGCCATTGGTGCTTCTCAAATCCAATCCAAACTTCCGCGGAACACGCAGAGTATATTGGACTCCGCCGCCGAATCCCATCCGGTGCGGATAACGGGTTTCGATCTTCAGGTTATCGCCGCTGGACTCAAAAATAACTTCCAGCCTCTTCAAATTCTCTTCGGCATCACGGTCGTCATATCCATGGGCCGTTTTCACTGCCAGGATGTCCACCTTCTCCTGGTCCCAGCCCTCCACAGTAATGGAACCGTTCGTGTTCTCGACAGAGACGCTGCCGCCCGATTTGATGTCGAACGTTTTTGAGATTTCCTGTCGTTTTTCAAAGGCCCCTAATTCCGAGCAAGCAGCCAGGTTCAGGCCCATGACCAGCACAAGAGCTGCTAAGCAGAGATTCCGGCAGCGCATAAGCTCCCCTTTCGGAACGACCCTTTGGCCTTCATTCATTGCCTGGGAAGATCCATTGGCTCTGTTGTTTCAACCCCCACCACCCGAATGGTACGGGATGGACTATTGTAACTGGTAGAGAATACGTGGGGGAGCGGAAAAAGTTCCCTTTTTCGAAGGTCAATGATTGCGCCAGTGGGCGCGTGGAGCAGGGCGACGAGTCTCGTCGCCCCACAGGACCAAATTGTTTGAGCGGGCAAGGGCCGTCGCGCTATGATAGTGCCGGGGACGGACAATAGATCCGCAATCCCTGAAAGGGAACCGGAACATTTCAATCACGGAGGTTGCAATGAGGAGCGCTAGCATCCGGCTCGGGAAGATTTATGGCATTCAGATTGGGGTCGATTACTCCTGGTTCATCATTTTTGTCCTCATCACCATGTCTCTTTCGACCCAATACACCGCCCTGCATCCACGCTGGTCGCAGACGACCCATGTGCTGGTGGGAATCATGACTAGCTTTCTCTTTTTCACGACCGTGCTGCTCCATGAGATGGGACACAGTGTGGTCGCCATTCAAAAAGGAATTCCCGTCCGCTCCATCACCCTGTTCATCTTCGGAGGCGTTGCGCAGATTGCCCGGGACCCGAAGCGCGCGATTGACGAGTTCTGGATTGCGATTGCCGGGCCGGCGGTGAGTTTTGCCATCGCCGTGGCCTGTCTGCTGGGCAGTACGGCCCTGAAGCCCGTGAGCGAGATCGCAACCGCCGTGTTAGCCTGGATCGGGCAGATCAATCTTGTTCTGGCTCTTTTCAATCTCATTCCTGGATTTCCATTGGATGGAGGACGAATTCTCCGCGCCATCCTTTGGGGCTGGAAGGGGGATTTCAAGTCGGCGACGCGGACGGCTTCCGGTGTCGGGCAGTTTGTGGCTTACTTTTTTATCTTTGTGGGTGTGATCACCGCCTTGCGCGGGAACTTCTTCAACGGCCTGTGGATCGGTTTTATTGGATGGTTTCTTCTGAACGCGGCCCAGATGAGCTATCGGCATGTCGCGCTGAAGGAATCGCTGGCCGGCCTGACGGTCAGCGATTTGATGTCCACGGATTGTCCGATTGTTTCCGGAGGCATTCCGGTCAGTGAATTCGTTCACAATGAAGTCTTGAGAACGGGCCAGCGATGTTTTCTGGTGACTCAATTTGACAAACTGGTGGGAATTATTACATTGCATGAAGTGAAGCAGATCCCGCAATCGGAGTGGGCTTCCACGCCCGTGGCCTCAACCATGCAACCTCTCGACCATCTTTTTATGGTCCATCCCTCAGATCCCCTCGACGGCATTCTGGATAAAATGACGACGGAGGGGTTCAACCAGTTGCCTGTGGTCGACGAGGAAAAACTGGTCGGCATACTCAGGCGCGACCGCTTACTGCAGTTGATTCAAACCCGCCTGGAGCTGGGGTAGGATCTCCCTTCGGACGGGTTCATTCTGAAATTCGAAATTGAGCACCCGGAGATATTCTCTAAAGGTTCGAAGGAGAGATCGGAAGACTCTTCCCGATTCCGACTGGAGAAGACCAACGTCGTCTGTCTATAAGTCCCCGCGAATGCTTCTCGCGAGCCCCGTTGGGGGAGGACCTTGGACGGCCGATCTCAGTGCGGGCACCTGCCTTCCCCGATCGGACTGCAAAATCTGAGATTTTAAATTTGAGATCAGGGACCGTCTCACGAGGGGCAAACCCCAGCGCGGAGGGGGATCCCGGAGCAGCCCCAAGACCGCGCTAGGCCACTACTCAAACCAATGAGAGTTCTTACTTACACTGAGTGCGCCGAGTGTGACTTTCCAACGCGACAACGCCAAAGCTATGTTGCTCGGCCTGTTCCTTTTGCAAGATTCCAAGCTACGGGTCGAGGGTTGTTGCTTGGAACGGCACTCCAACTTCGGAATTACCGTTCATTTTCCCACCGCCCATTCATGCAGCGACTTTCGATAAGCTTCCATCAGGAGACGGGTAAGGGGCCCCACGGTGCCTGATCCGATCGGGAGGTGATCGATCTCGACCACGGGCAATACCTCCATGGTGGTGCTGGTCAGGAATACCTCACTCGCCGCTTTCAGTTCACGAACTTCAAGATCACGCTCCGCATTCTTGAGGTTTTTCCCGCGGGCGAGGGAAAGTACTGCATCCCGCGTGACTCCTCGAAGGATTCTATGGTCAGCGAGCGGAGTGACCAGCTCATCGTTCGAAATCGCGAAGACATTGGTGGAAGTCCCCTCCGTCACATTTCCGTTTCGCACAAAGATGGCGTCCTCCACCTGGGCCCGTCTTGCTTTCTCCCGGGCCAGAACATTGGCCACCAGTCCCGTGAGCTTGATGTCACACCTTAACCACCGCTCATCTTCCACGGTGATCACTTTGATGCCCTTTGCATAGACCACTCCCTCCACCGGGTGGAAGGAGCGAAGGACCATGATGATCGTAGGCGAAATATTCTTCGGAATGGCGTGGGAGCGGGGCGCCGTTCCTCGGGTGATCTGGAGATAGAGAGTCGCATCTCGCTCATGGCTGTCGGCAAGCATCCTGTCAGCGATCCCCCGAAACTCAGAGTCGCTCATCGACACCTCGATCTCGACGGAGTGCAAACTCCGGCGCATCCGTTCCATGTGCGGCTGAAAGCCAAAAAAGTGTCCCTCCACAGCGCGCACCACCTCATAGATCCCGTCGCTAAACTGAAAGCCTCGATCCTCAATAGGGACCCTCGCGGATTCGTATTCGACAAATTGCCCGTTCATCCAGACAAGTGGTTGATTCATGAAATCAGAGTTTAACTATCCTTTCCGGGGCAGCCATGGGGCTTCTCCTCTCGCGACTCAGCAGGGAGCTGGTCGCCGGGCCGTGAGCCGCGACCCGGCAGCGTGCAGACTAACGCCAGTGACACCATTGTTGCAAGGACTGCTTTGGGGGAAATGAGCTCAAGCCTGTGACCTTATCACGTCCCGGCTCCGGGCGAGTCCTGGAAGTGCTGGTGCGAATCCTCACCCCTGTATTTAGGCTGTATGAAGAGGGTGGCCTCACCGTCTGCGTGGGTCGTGGATGGGTCAGGAGAATACTGGGTGGACAGGACGGCTATTGGGTCCCACCACGAAAGCCCTTTAATTATGCCAAAATCCCACGGATAGGGTAGTTCTTGACGAAACCAACTACTCGTGGTAGAGTTTTGGTTCCTTAATACTAATTATTCTGAAGGTTTTCTTTTCATTAAGCTTGAAGAACAAGCTGCATCGGGTGGTCTATTTCTGGATTGCTGATTATGGAGTCTTGGGTCCCGGCAAAAGGGAGTCATTTAAAATTTGCCGGCAACATCAAAAGAGGAGGAACATCAATGGTGACAACAACTTACATCGTGATTGCCAGGTTCATCAACCTTGCGGTGGAGAATTTCCGGCCGAGAAGAACTTAGCGTCTCTTCACGTGGTCGGAGGTGCGCCATGAATATCATATTCCGCAGATCACAGCTAAAGAGGCGCAAGCCGATGGGGGTCAACCTCCTCCGTTCAGCCTGTGCCGTCCGGAACCGTTCCTTTTGGACGAAAAAATTCCCTTACCTATTCTCTGTTCTTTCCCTTGGGCTCATTTCTACCTTGGCCATTCCCAAGGTCTGTGTGGCGCCGTTGCGTCTGGCGACCGCCTTGGTTGCAGGTTCTCCCAAAGCGATTCGGGAGATCAACCTGGAGGGGCAGGTGTCCCAAATCTTTGAGCGTTTTCATATGCAAGTGGGTGCCAACTTAATCCATGAACTGGCGCTCGCCGGCAACTCCAACCATGTCGACCCTCGCCTGATTGCTGCCGTTGTGGTGGCTGAATCGAGTGGAGATCCCCTCGCCATATCAAACCAGAATTCCATCGGGTTGATGCAGATCAATGCCAAGGTCTGGGCACGAAAACTCGACTTCACAAGGAACAACCCCTTTGACCCGGCTACGAACCTTCGTATGGGGGTTGCCATCCTTCGCAGCTGCCTTGACGATTATCACTGGATGGATTCGGCCCTCGCCGCTTACGTGGGGGACCCTGATACCACAAAAGAAGAAACGGTCGCTTACGTCGATCGCGTGATCAGGATCTTTGAAAAGTCCGCAAATCTCCGGGCTTCACGTAATCCGGCCTTTGGAGTCACCGCCAAGAGGGAAGCGCCGCAGATGACGAACGGAGCGCCGTCCCAGCCAGTGGCCTTCAACCTCTCCAAGATGGACCTGAAGTAGTGGACGTGGAATCTCCCCGCCCACTTCACCTTATCGACGATAAGTAAGAAGGGAGTCGTGTGACTAGCGGAACATGAACCCGGGAAGGTTGCAGGCATCCTTCTGGACGGGTTAGGCTGTTGCACGACATGAAGGTCTTTCAGTTACGCCACAATGCAATCCCGCCCCAAAGGCCTGCCTCGTTGCTAACGACTTTGGTGTTGGGGGGGAGTTTGATGGAAATGTGTTTTGAGTTTCCGCCTCCAAGATAAAGTTTATCGTAATTGAAGATGAGTTGAATCTCCTGGACGGCTTTTAGCAGCCGCTTGTTCCACTTCTTTTTGCCTGCCTTCTCAAGGGCTGAGTGGCTGAGCTTCTCCTCATACGTTTTCCCTTTCAAGAAGGGGTGGTGTCCGAGTTCGAGGTTAGGGACCATGACCCCATTTACAAACAAAGCCGAGCCGACGCCGGTCCCCAGGGTGATCACCATCTCGACGCCCCGTCCCGAGATCACGCCGAAGCCCTGAACGTCAGCATCATTGGAGATTCGAACCGGCCGGCGTAGCTCTCGCCGGAGTACTTTCGCCAAGTTAAAATTCTTCCATCGAGGGCCAAGGTTAGGGGCAGTAATCACAACCCCGTTTTTAACCACACCCGGGAAACCCACCGACACCCGGTCGAACTTCCCCTCCTTTTTGGCAAGCTTTCGGATTTCAGCCACCACAGCGGCCGGTGTGGCTGGCTGTGGAGTGGGCACCCGCGCACGCGGATTCAGGGTCTTTCCTTTCTCATTAAGAATCTCTGCTTTGATGCCGGTCCCTCCAATGTCAATCACCAGGATTCGCGGCGATTTGGCAGCGATTTTGACCTTAGATTCATCGGCTCGAGCGGAAGGAGCTTCCTGTGACTCTGAGCTGATTTGACAATTCAGGTGTTCCTGTTCAAGGGGGTCAACCGGTTCATCCCCCATATTCGAAGACGGCGTCGGAACCTCTGCAATTGAATTTGTGGCATCATCTTTTTCCATCGAAATATACTCCTTCGGGAGTGGGCTCCGGGTCAGAGACTTCCAGAGCAAAGGAATTTTGTTGCATTCGGCGAATTGCCGGCGAGCAAAAACCAAGCCACCTCACATCTGATCCGGTACGTGCTTCATGGATCCAAGTAAATCTACAAACCGTTCTTCGATGCATCGGAGAGGCGAATCAAGGAGACATTATAATTCTAAAAGGACAGAAACCGGGGGGTCTTACGAGTCCCCGAGGATCGGGCCGCTATGAGGGATCCCTTGATCGAATGGGCCGGTGCTCGCATCCCTTCTAGTAGGAGAGGAGCTTTTTGATGCCAGCGCGCAGATCGTCGAGGGAAGGGAGAACCGCCGCCTCGAGATTGGGGGCTGCCGGAACAAAACAGTCCTTCGCCCCCATGCGGATCACCGGAGCATCGAGGTGCTCAAAGCAGTTCTCGGCGATTCGCGCCGCCACCTCGGCGCCAAACCCCATGGTCAGCGCATCCTCGTGTCCCACGAGCACCCGGTTGGTCTTACGGACACTGGAAAAGACCAGTTCGTCATCCATCGGGATGATGGAGCGCAGGTCGATGACTTCGACCGAAATGTTTTGGGCTTCCATTTCCTTGGCAGCATCGAGAGCCAGGTACACTGTGGATCCCCAGGTAACAACGGTCAGATCCCGACCCTCACGGCGGATCCGTCCCCTTCCGAATGGAATCAGATAATCCGCGTTGGGCTCGAGGCTCTTTGCTTGGACACGACGGTAAAGGCCCTTGTGCTCGAGGAAGATCACCGGGTCTTCAGAGCGGGCGGCCGTTTTGATGAGCCCCTTGGCATCCTCCGCGCAACTCGGATAAATCACATACCATCCCGGGGTGTGCGAGTACAGGGTTTCGATACAGGCGGAATGCCACGGCCCCCCCTTGATGTATCCGCCACAGGCAATGCGAATGAGCACGGGGCACTGCCATTCATTGTTGCTCCGCCAGCGAACGGAGGAGATCTCATTGCGGATTTGCATGTAAGCCGGCCAGGAATAGTCCGCGAACTGGATCTCCACGATGGGCTTGTAACCGTTCAAAGCCATCCCGCCAGCCACCCCCACAATGGAAGCCTCTGCCAAAGGAGAGTTTTCCACCCGGTCAGGAAAAGCGGTGGTGAGGCCACGGGTGACACCAAACACGCCTCCCTTGGGATCGGCGATGTCCTCTCCCCACATGACAATCTTGGGGTTGCGGGTCATTTCCTCGTGTAGCCCTTTGTTGATGGCATTGACCATGTTGATGGGCTCGTCGCTCACGTAGGTCGGAAGGGTTTCTTCGGTCACCACGGGCTGGTCGCAGAAGATGTGAGCAAGTAAATTCGATGGATCTGGCAGGGGCGACTGTTCGGCCTCATCGGCCTCTGCATTCACCTGTAGCTGGATCTCCGCCCGGATCGCGGCAATTTCCTGTTCCGTCAGAATCTTGTTTTTGAGGAGGTACTTTTCAGTTTGCAGAATGGGATCACGCTCGATGAGTTGATCCAATTCCTCAGCGGAACGGTATTTCTTTTGATCATCTGAAGAGGAGTGAGGATCCATGCGGATCACCTGGGCTTCAATCAAGGCAGGACCCCGCCCTGCCCGGATGCGCTCAATCACCGGCGGTACGGTTTGATACATGGGCTCGAACCAGGTGCCATCGAGATCGAACGTGGGCATACCAAAGCCGCGCGCGACCCGGTGGATCTCGGAAATTGTCTGAGTGTCCTGCGGGACGCTGATGGCGTACCCGTTATTCTGGATGACAAACAAGACCGGCAGCCGCTCCCTCGCGGCCCAGTTCAAGGCTTCGAAGAATTCTCCCTCGCTGGTGGCGCCTTCTCCCGAAGAGACGTAAACAATCGCGTCCGAGCCATCCATTCGGAGCGCCTTGGCCAGACCCACGGCGGGTAAAAACTGCGTTCCCGTGCATGCCGTCTGGGAGACGAGGTGGAGCTCACGCGACGAAAAATGTTCCGGCATGTTGCGCCCTTCGGAGCTGGGATCCCCCGCGCGTCCCAACATCCCCAGGAAGATATCTTTGATAGGCATCCCCAAACCCAGGGCGAGGGCCTTCTCCCGGTAATACGGTAAGAACCAGTCGTGGCGGGGTTTGAGCAGCATGGTCATGCCGATCTGAACCTTTTCGTGCCCCCGCGTCGAGGCATGAAATGAGACCTTTCCCTGTCGCACAAAGATCTTCACTCGTTCTTCAATATGATAAACAGTAATCATCTTGCGATACAGCTCGAGAACCATGGGTCGGGGGACGATTTCTGTATTCTTTTCGATGACCTGCATTCAACGACTCCTTCCTGTCAGGAAGAGAGAAGGGGGAATGGCCACCTCACTCGCACCCTGCACCTCGGGATTACCGCTTTCGCATGAAGCGTCGCCCCAAACACATCTCTTGAGTCTGATCTGCCGCTTGTAATTTCGCACAAAAAAGAGTTTCTGTCGAGGGGGTGCGATCCCGACTGGTGCGCTTCCTCGATCGTGGGCGCATCGATCGCCTCAGGGGGCGCCTTCGGAGGTCCGCCCTACGTAACGACACGAGAGCCGGATTCCACGGTTGAGGAAATTCCTTCGGAACACACAAAATTCCAGTGGGTGACGTTCAAAGCCTCGGATGATCGCCCGGGGGATTCGGGTTTAAGGTAAGTTTAAAGATGGGCTGCGTTCGGAATGGGAGGAAGAACGAGCCCATCTATTGAATTAAATTCCCCCAAAAGAAAAAGGTGAGAATAAGTTTTCAAAGAGGTGTTACCAGTGGTACCTGTATATCACTATCTGAGAAAGAATGCAAGGGGGTGATTTGAACTGTTTTTGTCCCCAGCGAAATGTCGATTTTTTATCCTTTTCGCGGAGGCTGTGTTATCTTCACTGGAAGCGGAATCAGAACTTCAGTTCTATAATGCCTTGGAAGGTCCTTATATCCATGAAAATGAGGAGAATGGGGCGGACAGGCTTGATGGTCTCTGAGGTCTGCCTTGGCACCATGACGTTCGGGTTTCAGTGTGACGAAAGAACCTCCTTCGCGATCATGGACAAGGCTCAAGAGTGGGGCGTCAATTTTATTGACACGGCCGACATGTATCCCCTCCCGCCGACCCTTGAAACAGCAGGACGAACCGAAGAGATCGTCGGGCGGTGGTTGAAAGGGAAGCGGCCGCAGTTTGTCGTCGCGACCAAGTGCCGGTTTGCGATGGGCCAGGGCCTCAACAACGTCGGGCTCTCACGCAAGCATATCTTTGATGCCATCGACGCGAGCTTGCGGCGGCTCCAATGCGACTACGTTGACCTTTACCAGGTCCATGCACCGGATCCATTGACCCCCATTGATGAAACCCTGCGCGCGTTGGATGATCTGGTTCGCACGGGGAAAGTCCGCTATATTGGATGTTCGAACTTTGCCGCGTGGGAGCTGGCGAAGGCGCTCTGGACCAGTGATCGGCTCCGTCTTGCGCGCTTCGACTGCTTGCAGCCGCGCTACAATCTGCTCTTTCGGGAGGCTGAAGCGGACTTGTTACCGATGTGCCGGGATCAGGGCCTGGGAGTGATCCCGTACAATCCCCTGGGAGGCGGATTCCTCACGGGGAAGTATAAGAAGGGACAGTCCCCCGTCGAGGGGACTCGTTTTACACTGGGGAAGTCGGGGGAGACTTACCGGGAACGTTATTGGCACGAGGCGCAGTTTGATGCGGTGGGGAGGCTTCAGGATTTCCTCGAGAAGAGAAAGAAACCGTTGATGCAGGTTGCCCTGGCTTGGGTGCTGGCACAGGAAGGAATAACATCGGCCATCGTTGGGGCGACGCGGGCCGAGCAACTCGACCAGTCCCTTCCCGGCGTCGGCCTGGAGTTGGACTTGGAGGATCGGGCCGCCTGTGACGCGGTGTGGTACCAGTTGCCGCGGGAACGGCCTGGGACGGGCGTCGTCAAACCTCCTCGATAAGTCCTCGTGTACAATCGGTCCGGGAGCGAAACGTCCCATGACTGAACCCCGCCTGACCCTCTGGCATTTGCATATCGACACATTATGGCACTTTCACTCTCTTCATCGGCATGACTGAAAGGAGTCTTCATGCGTCTTTCTCTGCGCTGGCTCGTCCTCATCCTTGTTTTGGTCATACTCTTTGTCATCCCCTTCTTTGAAACTGCTGTCCGGTTGCTCACCGATTGGCAGTGGTACCAGGAGCTCGGATATCCGATCGTCTTCCAGCGAGAAGTGGAAACCAGTGTGACATTAGGAGTCGGCTTCGCCCTCGCCTTCTTCCTGATCGTTTACTTGAATGTCTGGTTGGCGCGACATCATGGGGCGGGAGAAGTCGATTTGGACAATCCTATCTGGCGGAACTTTCCCTATTATGAAGTGCTGAAGACGCTCTTGACCCGGTTTTTGTTTGCGCTTCTGATTTTGTTGGCAATCTTCATGGGGGTGTGGGGAGCGAGCGAATGGCAGGAGTATTTAAGTTTCTCCAACGCGACGGGCTTCTCCATCGTGGATCCGCTGTTTCAACGGGATATCGGATTCTATGTTTTTCGCTTGCCCTTTTTCCAGTTCCTCCAGTCCTTCGCCCTGGCGACGCTGGTCATTGCCTTCATCGTGTCTGCCCTCATCCATCTGGTTCAGGGAGAGCTTTCCGTGCTCCGTCGCGGCCTGCTCATGGAGCATCGGATGCGCGCCCATTTGCTCTCGCTGATTGCCGTCATCAGCCTCCTGTTTGCTGTCAGTTACCAGTTCGATGCGTGGGGCCTTCTTTTTTCGGCGCGGGGCGTGGTCTATGGCGCCAGCTACACGGACGTTCATGCGGACCTCCCCCTGATCCGTTTTCTCACGGGGGCCTCGGTGTTGACCGCCCTGCTCGCGCTCTTCCAGATCGTCCGCCGGGGCTACAAGCTCCTTCTGACGGGAGTGGGGCTCATTGTTTTGGGGTTGATTGGCCAGGCATTCTATCCTGAACTGGTGCAGAAGTTCGAAGTCGTGCCCAATGAGATAAACAAGGAACGGCCCTACATTCAGAATGTCATTCAGTACACCCGCCAGGCTTACGACCTTCAAAACGTGGATGAACGAGAGTTTCCTGCAGAGGATACTCTCTCGGCCAATGATCTCAAGAAGAACGAACTGACCATCAAGAATATTCGCTTGTGGGAGCATCAACCGCTGCTGGCCACCTTTGCGCAGCTGCAGGAAATCCGAACCTATTACGATTTTGTTGACGTGGATAACGACCGCTACACGGTCAACGGGGAGTACCGTCAGGTCCTGCTCAGTCCCCGCGAATTGGCCTCCGAGAATCTCCCCAGCCGGAACTGGATCAACGAACACCTCACCTATACCCATGGATATGGGCTATGCCTGGGTCCTGTGAATGTGGTCACCAGTGAGGGACAGCCGGAGTTTTTTATTAAGGATATTCCTCCCGTCGCGAATACCAACATCAGCATCAAGCGACCTGAAATTTACTATGGGGAACTCTCCGGGAGCTACTGTTTCGTCAATACCACATCCCCGGAATTTGATTATCCGTCCGGCGAGGAGAACAAATACACGAAGTACGTAGGCACGGGCGGGATTCGAATGGACGGGATTATGCAAAAGATTCTCTTTGCCCTGCGGTTCAAGGAGATCAAGTTCCTGCTGGCGAATGACATCACTCGTGACAGCCGCCTGATGTTTTACCGCCGAGTCGTGGAGCGGGTGGAAAAGCTGATCCCCATGGCGAGAGTGGACCGAAATCCGTATATGGTGATCAATGAGGGGCGACTCTACTGGATCATCGATGCCTATACCTCGACCTCGCAGTATCCCTACTCTGAGCCTCGTCCGGAGGTGGGGAACTATATCCGCAACTCCATCAAGGCGGTCGTCGACGCTTACAACGGCGACGTCAAGCTCTATGTCAGTACGCCGGACGATCCCTTGATTCAAACACAGATGAAGATCTTCCCGGGAGTGTTCCAGCCTCTCAACCAAATGCCTCCCTCACTGCAAGCGCATATCCGCGTTCCCGAATACATCTTTTCTGTTCAGGCCTCCCTCTATGCAACCTACCACATGACCGATCCCCAGGTCTTCTTTAACAAGGAGGATTTGTGGAAGATCCCGCGGCGTGTCGTGGGGGGCCAG
>JBAVHJ010000442.1:0-4932 GCA_049685715.1 Terriglobia bacterium
CTGAAGGGCGTAGCAGGCAAGGGGGGGCGACCGCGCAAAAGATATCTTTTACTTGCGAGTGCCGAACGCGGGGAGAATTCTTGAGATCATCACCTGATTTAACAGGGACGTGAGGAAATGTTCTGCCTCGACGGCGAGAATGACTGACGCCCTGAGCAGCGCTCGGCTTTCGACGCTTGCGTTCTTCGGTTGTCTTGAAATCAATCCATGAATAATTTTCACGATATCCGCCGGATTCATATGATTGGTATTTGCGGCACCGCGATGGCTTCTCTGGCGGGCATGCTCAAGGAGAGCGGTCTAGAGGTGAGAGGTTCGGATCAGAACGTGTACCCCCCGATGTCCACCGAGCTGGCCAGGCTGGGGATCAAGCTGTTTTCCGGATTTGATGAAAAGAATCTGGACGTTCGCCCCGACCTCGTCATCATCGGGAATGCCTTGTCGCGTGGAAATCCCGAAATCGAGCGAGTGCTGGATGAGAAGATCCGTTACTGTTCCTTGCCCCAGGCGGTCAGGGAGTTTTTCCTCCGGGGGCGGACGTCGATCGTGGTCGCGGGGACCCATGGCAAGACCACCACGACCTCCATGCTGGCGTGGATTTTTGACTGTGCCGGGCTCAAGCCGAATTTCCTGATCGGGGGCATCGCCCAGAATTTTCACAAGAGCTATCAGCTTGGCGGAGGGCCCCATTTCATTATTGAAGGGGACGAGTACGACACCGCATTCTTTGACAAGGGCCCCAAGTTCCTTCACTACCTGCCGAGTTGCGTTCTCCTCAACAACGTTGAGTTTGACCACGCCGACATTTATCCCAGCCTCGAGGCCGTGAAGCTTTCCTTCCGACGCCTGATCAATATCATCCCCCGGAACGGCTCTCTGATCGCCAACGACAGGGATCCGGTTGTGGTCGAGCTTTCCAAAGCTGCGCTCTGCAAAGTGATTACTTTCGGCATCTCTGAGGCCTCCGCGAAGACAGGCGAAGATCCCGAAGTAGCGCAGAGCAGGTATCTGGCCCGGGACGTCCGGATCCATTCCGACGGAACCTCATTCACAGTGTTTGCTGGACAAAACCCACTCTGCGATTTCCGAATTCCCTTATTTGGGAATTTCAATGTGAGCAACGCCCTGGGGGCAATAGTGATCTCCCTGCAATTCGGGATCGGCGCCCCGGTCATCCAAAGGGCACTGGGAGGTTTTCAGAGTGTTCGGCGGCGGATGGAGGTTCGCGGCAGCGTCGCAGGGGTCACGGTGATTGACGATTTTGGTCATCATCCTACGGCTATTCAACAAACGGTTAAAGCGCTCCGCTCGCGGTTTCCAGGGGCGCGTTTATGGGCCGTCGTGGAGCCCAGATCGGCCACCATGCGGCGCAGCGTTTCTGAGGCAGCGCTGGTGCGCGCCCTAAAGGATACCGACGAGATTGTGATTGCAGATCTCTATGCCTCCGAAAAGCTCGCCCCCAACCAAAGACTGTCCCCACAACGCGTGGTCGACGGATTGAAAGCCCGTGGAAAATCAGCACGCTTTCTTCCCCATGCCGATGCCATCGTGGAAGTCTGTTCGCCGCTAGCACGACCGGGGGACGTTTTTGTGGTCTTCTCGAATGGGGGGTTTGACAATATCCATGAGAAATTGCTGGGGGCCTTGAACAAGAGGAGCCGTCACGCGTGAAGCGAAGGACATTCACTCCCCTCCGGCGTGTCACGGCGCTCTTCGCAGCGTTGATCCTGATCGGGGTCGGGTGCTCGTTCGCCGCCGGCGATCGAGTCTTCTATACGTGCGACATGGCTAAACCGCAGGCTCATTTCTTCCATGTCAAGATCCAGGCATCCGTGGATGGCGCATCGACCATCGATTTTCAAATGCCTGCGTGGAATGCGCTTTACCAGATCCGGGACTTTGCTCACCGCGTGCGCCTGGTTCAGGCATTCAACCAGGATCACAAGCCACTGAGGGTTGAGAAGGTTGACAAGCAAACGTGGCGAGTCGCGACCCAGGACGCCCGCGAAGTCGTGCTCGAATATGATGTCTATGCAAACGTCTTAAGCCCCTACGATGCCCAGCTCAACCCGCATCATGCGTTCATCAATGGGGCCTATATCTTCATGTACCCGGTGGAGAAGAAGAATCTGCCTATCCAGGTCAAGTTCCAGACGCCGGAGGATTGGCACATCGCGACCGAGTTAACTCGGACGCGGGAGAAAAATATATTCGACGCCCGGAATTACGATCACCTTGCTGATTCTCCTGTGGAGGCGGGAACCTTTCGTTGGCTGCAGTTCGAATCCAAGGGGGCAAAGTTTGATGTGGTTATTGATGGAGAAGCGGCCCAGTTCGACGAACCGGAACTGCTGCAGCTTCTGAAACGCATCGTAAATTTTGAAATTGAAACCATGCAGGATGTCCCGTTCAGCCATTACACCTTCATCTACCATTTTCCCGAGGGGCGTTCGGGGGGCGGGATGGAACATGCCTTCTCGACGGCCATTAACCTGAGCGCACAGGAGGTGTCCCGCCGGCTCGAAGATATCGCCAATGTGAGCGCTCATGAGTTTTTTCACGTTTGGAATGTGAAGCGTATACGGCCGTCATCGCTCGAGCCGGTCGATTATACCCGGGAGAACTACACCCGCGCGCTCTGGTTCAGTGAAGGGGTCACCAGCCTGTATGGCGCCTACACGATGGTCCGGTCCGGCATCGATAAGAAGGAAGATTTTTATCGGTCCCTGGCCGAGACCATCCAAAACGAGCAGGAGAGACCCGCGCATGTGCTTCAAAACGTCGAAGAGTCGAGCTTGGATACGTGGTTTGATAAATACCCGTACTATCGACGTCCGGAAAACTCCATCTCCTATTATGAGAAGGGCGAAATTCTCGGCCTTCTTCTCGATTTGACCATTCGGAGGGAGACGGAAAACCGGCGGTCGCTCGACGACGTGATGCGCTATCTCAATAGAGAATTCGCCCAGAAAGGTCTTTTCTTTGACGATCGATCGGGCATTCCCGATGCGGTTGAGAAAGTGATCGGGAGGAGGATGGACGATTTCTTTGATCGCTATGTTCGCGGGGTCGAGGAGATTGCCTACGATCAGTTTTTGAATATCGCAGGTCTCAAACTCGACCTCCAGTCCCGGAACGTGGGTGATCCCGGATTCACCGTGACCCAGAACTTCGATGGAGCACCGGTCGTGGACGAGGTCATCGACGCGAGCCCTGCTGATAAGGCAGGCGTGAAAAGCGGGGACGAACTGGTCGAGGTCAACGGTCGCGCCGCCACTCGTTCAGCGCTGACCCTACTCTCGAGCCTGGAAGCGGGGAAGCGTTTGAAGATTAAGCTTCGGCGTAACGGGCGGGTCCGGGAAGTCTCTTTTCAGACGACGGGCAAAACCACCACGCAGTATGTCATCGTGGAGTCTTCCGATCCTTCGCTGCTTCAGGTAGCGATTCGGAACGGCATCCTCACCGGCAAATGAAGCCTCGAGAGCGGGAATGGATTCCCTGAAATATGCTGAAAAACCGGGTTTGTTTGCACCGTCCGATGTTTGATGCGATGAGTCGCCTATGATTCGCGCCACCATCACTCTGCTGGGAGTGGCCTTGTACATCTTGCTGGCGGGGCCTTTGACCATTCTCGTCACCAAGATTTTCAAGACGCACCACTTTCTTTACAACGTGGGTCGGGCGGGTGCCCGATTGGCCCTATTCCTGGCTGGGGGAAAGCTCACGGTGTATGGGATAGAGAAAATCCGGGAGGGGCAAAACTACATTTTTATGCCAAATCACCAGAGCAATGTGGACCCCGTCGGCGCTTTTATCGCCATCCCCCGGGATGTGAAAGCCATCGCCAAGAAAGAGTTCTTCAAGACTCCGCTCCTGGCGACGGCCTGCCGCCTGGAGCGATTCATTCCCGTCGATCGGAAAAATCACGCCAGTGCGGTGGAAAGTATAGAGCAGGCCATCCGCCAGTTGCAGGCGGGGGACTCTTTCCTGATTTATCCTGAAGGAACCAGGACCAAAACGGGAGAGATGGGAGATTTTCGCAAGGGGGCCTTTGTCGCCGCGATTCGATCGAAGGTACCGGTGGTCCCGGTGACCTTGGACGGGTGTTATGAGATGATGCGCAAGGGAGAATTCAAGATCCGTCCGGGGCATGTCAAAGTGACGTTCCACGATCCCATTGATGTTACCGCTTATTCTCTGGAAGACCGCGATGAGCTCATCGAAAGGGTCCGGGCGGCTATCGTCTCGGGGCTTGAGCAAAAGGATGAGGCTCAGGTTCAATCGCCGGTCTCTCGCTCGGAAGGGTCTGAGACGGTTTGACCCGTTCCCAGGAGGAGCCTTTCATGTCAAGTCAACCGCCGAAGGCACATCTGGAATACAGCTTGTTGTGCGATGACGTTCGGGTCGAGTTGGGGAACAAGCTGAGCTTGATGGGCCTGTTCAGAAACGTTTACTTCTATGCGCTCCCGTCCAGTCTTTTGAAATTTGCTTTGATCAACCACTGGACCGGAGAAGGGGAGTACTCCTCGGAAGTGAAGATCCTGTCGCCGGACCGTTCCAAGGTGGTGGCGCAAGCGCAGGCCGCGCCGTTCCGGATCGAGCCCAACGGATTCGCCGATAACATCACCATCTTTGCCAACGTCACGTTTGAAACGGTGGGTGAATACCCTCTCCAAGTTTATCTCAACGGCGTCATGGTCAAGGAAACCAACCTCGCCGTGACTTTGATCTCTCCCCCGGCGCCGGAATCGAAAACCATCCAGTAGATTGGGGTGCCGCATGCTCCGACGGGGTGGCGCATACATCGCGTTCTTTGCGATGTGTGCGGTGGAGAGTCGAGTGGGCTGGGTGCCGCAGGCATCGCGTTTTGCGCGATGCCTGCGATGACTATGTCGCCAAGTGGCGCATGCTGGGACTCATCCTTGTGTGTGG
>JBAVHJ010000443.1:0-3206 GCA_049685715.1 Terriglobia bacterium
TTCCTGGAAGGCGACCCACTTCCCGTCGGGGGAATAGCCCCAATCACCATCCCCCGCACGCTCGCTAAGCGTCCGAACCATTTCCCCTTGACGGTTGATGACCACCAATTTGGAGTGCCAATAGACCTCGTCAAGATCAGGCGTGGACGATACCAGGAGTGCGAGCTCTCGACCTTCGAAAGACCATTACACGTCACTTACATTGAAGTCCTGCCGGGTGATCAGTTTTGTGTCATGTGAAACTGGATCGCAGAAATACAGACGCACGAATTTCCACTCGTGATCCACATACACCCGATCATCGCGTTTCTTCTTGCGCGCCTCATCCTCCGGTGTCGGACCGTCTCTTGCCAGGACGGCGATGGTCTTTCCATCCTTGGACCATGAGTAGGCCACGACGCCGCCCTTAAGATCAGTGACCTGCTGTCCTTCGCCTCCGTCCGTCGGCATAATCCAGAGTTGAGGTTTGGGAGGCTCTGCATCTTCCTTTTTGGCTTGGGGGAAGATTTCACCCCGGTCGGAAAGAAAGGCAAGCCACCGACCATCGGGTGACCATCGCGGCATGGTTTCACTTTTGTCGCTCGCGGCATACTTTTGCGGGGAGGTCTTCCCGTCGGCTGCAACCATCCAGATGTCTGAATTGCGAGGCTTATTCGGATGGTCCGGATCAGCCGGCTCTGTGACCACGAAAGCCACTTGCTCCCCGTCGGGGGAGATTTGAGGATCACTGACCAACCGCAGATCAACGATGTCCGCAGGCGTTGGAAGGTGACTGGACTTGGCAAGCCACATATTCCCGGGCAGCAGCAGCATCGCCAAAAGGCTGAAGGGGAGACTCCCAAATCTCCTCATTGAATCCTCCCGATCGTAATGAAAGAACGGAGTCTTAAATCTGGGACATGCCGTTCACTAAGATAGTGGTCCGGCCACTCGAATCAGAAAAAGTGTCATTCTAGCGCAGACTCAAAGAATTTCATTCTACTTTTTGGTGGGAAACGCCAGCGAGAAGAATATTGCAATCGAAGGGGGTTGACGACCAGCGGCAGAACTTGCGGGGAGAACCACAGCCCTTCTCCCGGTTTCGGCCGGAGGGAGATCTTTACCGCGGGGCCGCGAATCGTGACGACTGCACCTCAAAACAATGCCGGACCTGAAATGACGTAGTTCTCCATCCTCCCGAACTCTCTTGAACTCATGAAAACGGCATGGGAGTCAATCCGGAATCCGACCCGGATCAGCGCCCGGATCGATTCCACGTTCGGGCTGGGGATCTGGACTGAGAGTTTGGGGTGCCACTGAGCCGCCATCTCAATGGAATGATGGAGAAGGGGAAGCATGTACCGAGGATTCTCCACGGCCAGCGGCCCGATCTGGCCACTGGCCGTTACATAGAAATAGCCGTTCGTCTTAGAATGTTCTTCAGCCAGCCAGCAACGGCTTCCGCTGCGATTGACGAAGAATTCATGGTCCTGTCTACGACGGCTGCCTCGCGCGACGAGGTCGATGGAACTCATCTCACGTACAGCCTCATCGATTCTTTCATGGGATGCGGAGGGCCGCAGCTCGATGATTTTCATCCGACGCCCCACGGCTCTTTCCCGCTTGAGATCTTTTGTTCGCAGAACAAGGGTGTAGACCGGAAATCGCGGTGTCATACCCAGCATGATGTAGCTGCGCATTGCGGAGGGATAGAGGGAGCTGTAGGTGGAGATGATACGGTATCTTCTGTCGCTCTGAAGTGATCGTTCCAGCAATTTCCTCCCGATGCCCCGGTTTTGAAACTCAGGTAGAACCCAGAAATCGCACAGGAACCAAACGGCCCCCCTCACGATGGAACAGGCAAATCCAACGATCTCACCATTCGACTCGGCCACCCAGAAACCACGACCATCGGTTGCGAGAACATGCCGGAGATAGGGAGGAAGCTTCCGCGATCCCGGCAAGGCCCGTCGAGCGCCTTGAACCCTTCGCATCATTTCCTCGAATGAGATCAAAAATGTTTTCCAAACAGAACGCAGATCGTCAAGGCGGCAAGGTCGAATGTTGATTTCAGAAGCCATAGACGGCACCCGGTGACATGGAGTGTTCGGCTTGCCGGGAGGTGGGGAGAGCCTTCTTACCGCACTCCCCGGCTGCCGGAGCGCTGACCGCGAAAAAAATTTGTAGGTTGCGTGGTTAGCCTTTCCGCCAACGAGTTCAACATCGAAATGACCTCAGTTTGACGACGGCACACCTCTTGCTCGAGAGCGAGGAAGAATAGGACTGGCTGTACAGAGTTAGTGAAAGGAAGCCCTGCGCGTCAATGGATCGCCCATGAGCGAGGGAGTGACGATTCAATCCGCAAGGAAGAAGCGAGAGGGCGTGGTCGCCGCGTTTCGCGCCCGGTGGGGGTCGCCTTCAGGGACGTGGAACGCTTCACCCGCTTTTACCAAAAATTTCTGGTCGGGCATTTCAAACTCAATAACCCCTTCCAGAACAAATCCGAGGTGACCCCGTGCACACCATTCTTCATGTCTGGCATCCGCGGCATACTCTACCAATCGGAAGCGGTGACCACCGGATTCGTAACCCTTCTGACAGATGCCCGGAGATGTTTCAACCCAGCCTTGCGTCTCAAACTTGAAAGTCTCGATCATTCTCTTCATTCCTCCCAGGGAATGTTCCAAAATTCATTCTACCCAACGATCATAAAGAAGCGAATATACAATGAGTGCATGCCCCTGGTTGGATCGAACTTATGTCCTTGCCTACCCATGCCAGATGGAGTTGAAGGGTGACCGGCGGCTCGATCATCCCGTGATGGTAATCCCAGCCTCCCAACATCCGGGCTTGAGGTCGAACGACCTGCGACAATCCCCATCGCTCAACGCCCGGTCATGGCGGACGTCCGAATCATACTATTAAGGGGATCGAAAGTGCTACCGTCGTGTGCAATTTTTTTACGATGGGCTTCAATGTGGCATCCCTCAGGAAATCATTATCGCGATGAGAAAAAGGATGTTGCCTACCTCTTAACAAATTGAATCACATTCACTGCCTCCAGAGCCTTCAGATACTCCTGGACCCAATCGAGGGGGATGGGGCCGAATTCAGAGGAAACGAAGTCTCGGATGGTTTGGGCCGATCGTTTCCCATCTACCAGATTGAGAATTTCATAAGTGTAGTCCGAAGAGGACGCGCGGCGGACGGGGCCGGTGGGGTCGGCC
>JBAVHJ010000444.1:0-3598 GCA_049685715.1 Terriglobia bacterium
GGCCACAGTTCGTGCAGTTGGTGAAAGGGTAGAGGTAACGCCGGTTCGTCGGATCAAAGACGTCCTGGAGACACTCAGGACAGGTGGCGATGTCGGGAAGAACAAGAGCACTCAACTCACCGGTGCGTTCGCTTTCGCGAATCTCGAAAGTCTCGAAACCCAAGGGATCGAGGTACGAGTATTCGAGGCTTTGGATGGAGGCGCGCAGTGGCTTTTCTTTCTCAACTCGAAGCAGGAAAGCGTCAAGGTCCCTTTTCTCTCCCTCGACCTCAATAAAGACACCCTGCGCAGAGTTCGACACCCAGCCGGGAAGATCCATCGCCCGGGATAATCGGTAAATGAATGGCCGGAAACCGACGCCTTGTACAGCGCCTTGGATGACGATGTGGATACGCTGGATCACTCTGCAATCGGCACTTTCTCGACCAGCCAATCACACCATTCCGGAATCCCCGCCAAGGTAGTGCACGAGGTTTCGAAAATGATGAGGGAGGGGTTGATTTGGAGGGCATTCCTCCTGAGCTTCTCGATGTTGCAGGGAACGTAGGGCAGCAGGTCGATCTTATTGATGAGAAGAACAGTTGAGTTTCGGAACATCCCGGGGTACTTCAACGGCTTGTCCTCCCCTTCGGTGGTGCTCATGACCACCACCTTCATCGCTTCACCGAGATCATAGTTGGCGGGACAAACCAGGTTGCCTACATTTTCAATAACAAACACATCGATATTCTCGAGGTTGATTCGGTTCAGGGCATCGTAAACCAGTTTGGCTTCCAAATGGCATCCGCCATGGGTGACGATCTGCACGACCGGAACGTTGTACTGCGCCACCCGTTGGGCGTCGAGATCGGTCTGCACATCTCCCTCGATGACCGCGATCTTGAGTCGTCCCCCCAAGTGCTCCAAGGTCCGCTCCAGGATGCTTGTTTTACCTGAGCCGGGCGAGCTCACGAAATTCAACGCAAAAATGCCGTGCTGGGCAAAAAGCGCCCGATTCAAACGCGCAATCTCATCGTTTTTTTCTAACACCTTTCGCTCAATCGTGATCACACTCATACGGCTCCCACTTTCTCATCCAGAAGCTCCACTTCCACTACCTGAAGTTCTCTTCCGGAAATTACTTCAATTTCGATGTTCTCACAGGAAGGACATACAAAGGCATAGTGATCCACCTCGAAGTGAACCTCGCACCTCCGGCAATGCGCGACAACAGGGACACGCTCAATTTCGAGCCGCGCCCCCTCGAGGGGAGTGCCCGGGATGATCGCACTGAAACAGAATTCCAGTGAGTCAATCACCACCCCCGCCATTTCACCCACTTTCATCTTGACTGATCTGACTCCAGGGTGTGGGGCCGGCGGCAGGTTTTGTTGAACGATTTCGATCACGTTCTGTGCGATTGAAAGCTCATGCATAATGGCGGACTGAGTCCACTGGTTGGTGGTTACCTTAATGCTGCCTTAAGGAGTTGTCGATTAATCCCTGAAGCCCCCGCTCTGCAATCCACGAAAAAGAACCGCGGACTTATCGGAGCCCCAAACTCTTCAAGTGAGAGAGGGCGCGATAGTTGATTGAGGAATCTCCCTTGAGGCCGGCAACCCCCCGAATGACGCGCGGTAGATTATAGTCCAGTTTCTCCAACTCCTGAATCGCATTCTTTGGATCGAGGGTCATCCGGCTACCGGTTTGAACGAGTTCGATCAGTTCGATCAGATTGTCCGGGGACGTCAAGCCACTGAGCCCCAAAATGAAGTAACTCCCGCCTCAACCCTCCTTCCTGTCACCTTATTACTTCTATCCTCCCGCAGGTTCAGTGAGGGGAAGAGCGTTGAAAAACCCGGAATCCCCAAGCGTCCAGATTCAGTCCAGGCAAAGTCATGCGTCGCGGGACGTTGTCTCCGTTGGAGGAGGCATAACTCTTTGGAGTTACGTCCAGGAATGACGACCCGTCCCTGAGTTCGAGGGTGCCTTCAAACGGGCGATTCGAGAGATTGATGGCAACGAGAAATTCTTCGGAGCCGGTCCGGCGAAAGTAGGTGGCGACACGCGCTTCGTCAGAGTTGCGCACCCACTCGGTTTCACCTTGGCGTAATGCCGGATGGGCGCGCCGCAGGGCAATCATTTCATGGTAAGAACGTGAAAACTCAGTCCGCCTTTCCGCGATCTTCCAGAAAATTGACATTTTTTCAAAGAGCGCGGGTGCCGCAGACTCCGTCGTGTCACCTACCTCCATGCCATTGTAGATCAGGGGCACCCCATCCATTGTAAAAATCAATGCAGAAGCGGCCAGGGCGCCGCGTTCGCCGAAGCGCACGATGGCACGAAGCTCGTCGTGGTTGTCTGAAAAGCGCATGTGCAAGGCCCCCCGAGGGAATGTAGCCCGTTCCTGCTGCCACTCCGTGTGCAGCGCAGTGGCGGGGGAGTCTCCGATGATGACCTTCGTGAGCGCCGCATGAAAAGGCCACGCATAATCCAGATCGAAAGCCTTCACCAGCAGGTCAGGCTTGTCGGCCTCGGCAAGCATCAGAAGATCCGGCTTAATGGTCTGGAGTTCCTGTCGTGCGTGCTCCCAAAAGTCCGTCGGGACCATTCCAGCCACGTCGCAGCGAAATCCATCCAAATTGAACTCACGCAGCCAGTATTTCAGCATGTCCACCATGTAATCTCGCAACCGGGGGCTATCGTAGTTCAAGGCGGCCACGTCGGACCAGTCCGGAACGGGCGAAATGATTTTGCCGCTGGCATCATGCCGGTAGAAGTCCGGGTTCTTCATCATCACGCTATCCCAGGCCGTGTGATTCGCAACCATATCAAGGATGACCTTAAGGCCGCGGTGATGAGCTTCTGCGATCAGCCGGTGGAGATCATCTGTGGTGCCGTAATTAGGATTGATGGAGTAGTAGTCGCGCACCGCGTAGGGGCTGCCCAGAGTTCCTTTCTTGCCTTCTTGACCGACTGGATGGATTGGCATCAGCCAAACGATGGTCACGCCAAGATCTTTCAAGTCGTCCAACCGTGCAGTGATGCCGTTGAAGTTGCCCTCGGGCGAGAAGTCACGGGGGAAGATCTCGTAAATGACCCCGTCACGCACCCATGCGGGAACGGGCCGGGCCACTTCTGAAGCAACGCTGGGTGCGCCATGTTGAGCGGCGCTAAGCGTCCATAAAGAGAGAAACAAGCAGACTGCAAGGCAGAGAAATCGAGGGCTTAACAATTTTGATTTTGACAAGGGTTGGACCTCCATCCGATCAGAGAAAACAACTCACCTATGCAGGCCCGCCTCGCGGGAGAAACTGAAGGTGATCCCGCCGGAAGATGAGCAGGTCCCGCCCTTCGGAAGCCGCCCAGTACTAGGCCGTAGTGCTTATGCGCTAACTGTATTCTTTTGGTGGCGCGTAATCAACCCGGATCTTGTCATGTCTAGAGCACGGTCGACGGGAGGGGGCATCACTGGGCTTTAGAGGCGAGGAAATATCACTTTCCTCTTGAAAGCCTGGAGGGCGCTCAGATGGTACTCCCACCTGAAGCCCTGCCTCGGGGGTCGAAAGAATCGCTCAAAAGATAATTCCGTAATTCACGTTGAATTAATGCGCTTCCC
>JBAVHJ010000445.1:0-2872 GCA_049685715.1 Terriglobia bacterium
CGCGAGATTACGGCTAACGATGACGAATTTCGCAGCGAGGCGCGCGGGCTTTTAGGCGCGAATCTGAAATGAACTGGTTGAATGACGAGATGGTGGATCATCTCCGCGAGGTCTCGACCCTTCCAGACCTGAGCCGGACGGCCTACCGGATTCTCCGGGTGCTGGGATCGGGCGGCATGGCGACCGTTTATCTGGCCGAAGATACAAAACTCTCACGGCCGGTGGCGCTGAAAGTTATGGATACTACTGTGTCCTCAGAAGATTCAGTTTCTCGCATGCAAGCCGAAGCCCAGATCATCGCTCGGCTCGAACATCCCGGCATCGTCCCGATCCATGACGTGGGGACTTTGCCCGACGGACGGGTTTTTTATGCGATGAAGTTCGTTCAAGGAAACAGTCTGACCAAATACTCCCAAACAGCGGCAGCGATTCCTGAGCGCCTCAGGGTCTTTCTGAAAATCTGTGAGGCGGTGGCCTTTGCGCATGCTCATGGCATCATCCACCGCGACCTGAAGCCGGAAAATATCATGGTGGGGGCGTTTGGAGAGGTGATGGTGATGGACTGGGGAGTTGCAAAAATCCTCCCCGCCTCCGAAGAAGATATGACGACTCTGACCCCATTGGACTCATCCGGGCAGGGTGCATCAACTGCGGATGACACACGCCTGGACCCATCCATGAAACCTTTGTTGAAGCCGCTTGTTGAAACGTTGTCGGGGACTATCCTGGGCACCCCCTCGTACATGGCCCCCGAACAGGCCCTGGGACAGACCGCCCGGCACAGCCGGCTGACCGACGTATATTCCTTGGGCGCCCTGCTTTATTTTCTGTTGACCCTTCGTCATCCCTACGAGGGTGCGTCGGTTCAGCAAATTCGAGAGACCTTCCGGCACAAGCAGTTGCTTCGGCCCAGGGATTCTGATCCAACCATTCCAAAATCCCTTCAAGCGGTCTGCATGAAGGCCATGGCGTTCGAACCTCACCTTCGGTATTCGAAGGTTGAGGACTTGGCCACCGATGTCGAATTATTTCTGAGCGACTTGCCGGTCTCGGCGTATAAAGAGAATTTCATTGAAAAGACCGGACGATGGTCGAATCGCTATCGCTTCATCATCTTCCTTCTGTTTGCCTATATGCTGGTAAGGTTTGTGCTCTATTTTTTGGGGCGGCTTTAAAGGAAAAACAAAAAGCGTTTAATAGATGAGTAGAGGGAAGATTTTCAATAAACCCTGATTGTGGAGGACGCTGATGTCAAAACCGCTGCTTGGACTGATTGTGGGGGCTGTTCTGGGGATTTTGGACGGGTTGACGGCGCTTTTTTATCCTAATACGGCGCCGTTGATCATGGGCATCCTGATTGGATCGTCCATCAAAGGGCTCATCGCCGGTGTGATCATTGGATTCTTCGCCCGAAAGATCCGTTCCGTGCCCTGGGGGATCGTTTTTGGATTTGGCGTGGGATTGTTGCTCGCCTACCTGGTGGCGATGAAGGGAGATCCCACCGGGCATCATTACTACCTGGAAATCATGGTCCCGGGGTCGATCGTCGGGATGATCCTGGGCTTCGCCACGCAGAAATACGGGAAGGGTCCCAAGGGGCTTGGTGCGAACTAATACGGACGTTGGAAATAAAGGTAAATGGGGAACCTGTGGAATTTTCGTGGTAGGGGCGCATAGCTATACGCCCCTACGCTGAACCGTGTATCACTCTGTGACGTTTTCAGTCACGTTCGTATTAGTTGTGATGTATTGGTTTCGCATCTCGGCCTGAATTCTGAAACACACATTTGTCCTTCGGAATTCAGTTTGAACCGATTTTACCTTAACAAGGAGCTTGCCTATGGCCGCACCCGTGGTTCACTTTGAAATAATGGGGAAGGATGGAAAAAAGCTTCAGAACTTTTACGGCAAATTGTTCGACTGGGAGATCGATGCCAACAACCCGATGAACTATGGTCTGGTCAAGCCCGGAGCTCAGGGAGGAATCGGTGGTGGCGTTGGAGTCACCGAGGCGGGAGCACCGGGGTACGTGACTTTTTATGTAGCGGTCCCTGACCTCGATGCCTGCTTGAAGAAGGTCGAAAGCATGGGCGGCAAAACACTCGTGCCTCCGACCGAGATTCCCAACATGGTCACATTCGCTTTGTTCCAGGATCCGGAAGGCAATTCGGTTGGGATAGTGAAGGGATGACGGCCAAAGTGGCCGGGTGGCGCATACATCGCGTTTTGTGCGATTCACCTGGGAGCGGCGTCCCACCCCAGGCTGAGTGCGATGGGCCTGCAGTTTCAAAGGAAGCCTGTACACGAAATGAGTTGGTTTTAGCTTGAATGACTCAGGCCAATCGTTTCTCAGAGAAGAAGAACCGGACACCCCGATGGATAGGAGTATGCATGACCCGTCCTGAATCGGTCAGCAGGGCTCCTGGGCCGGAACGCGACGCTACCACAGGATCACAGTCCCCCTCGGGGGACTTGATTGCGTACAGCCCGCCGGTTTACCGGCGGGAAAGCCCACGCCCCACGGGTTCTTGACCCCGATTCATCGGGGTTGACCTCCGACCCAGGTCGGCCGTTAACGACCGACCCGTTTCCCATCAACCCCATTGAACCGAGGTACGCTTTCCCGCTTGCCTGCTCCCGCCGCTGATTCTCAATAATCTCTAAGATCCCGCAGCCTTCCGAAGACCAGCGGATTTATTTTGCTCCATTGAAAGCAGCGCTTCCTTGCGTTTCAGCCCCCAGCGATAGCCTCCCAGGTTGCCATCTTCCCTCACCACGCGGTGACAAGGGATTACGATCGACACGCGATTGGTGGCACAAGCCCGCGCCACGGCGCGGGCAGCGCGGGGTCGGCCCAGGGATCGAGCAATGG
>JBAVHJ010000446.1:0-1529 GCA_049685715.1 Terriglobia bacterium
CGACCAAATCGGTGACCCGCGCCGAGGACAAGAAGTGAGTGGTCTTCGGTCCGCGCATTTTGTGAAAAGCCAGGTGATGTCACACAGTGGAGGCGGGCAACGATCCTGCGCTCCCCTAAGTTCTCGCTGAAAAAGAAGTTCCGAAACTGCTGTATGGAGTTCACAACAATGTCAAAACAAAACCATGGAATCATCCTCACCGTGGCCCTTTTCGCGTTGGGTTTGAGCGCCCACCCCCTGATTGCCCAAACATCCAGCCATGCGGAATCACCTGTTTCGAAGAACCTTTTGATGCCGCGGCCCCCGGACCTTGCTCAATCGGTCAGGACAACCTCGCACCTATCCCCTTCGAACAAAGACCCCCAACACGGTGTTCCCCCTGAGGAACTCTCGCCAAAGTCCGAGTCCCTTCTCCGTCTCGAGGATCTCATTGCGGAAGCATTGTCGAATAATCCGGAGATCCAGGCTGCGGAGCGAATGGTGGATTCGAAGAGGGCGGTCCCGCCGCAGCAGCGCTCACTTCCCGACCCCGTGATTTCAGGCGGATGGATGGGCAATATTGTCCCCCCTTTTTCCATTCAGACGGGCGACCCATCCAGCGCCCGGGTGCTGAGCCTATCCCAGGAAATTCCTTTCCCGGGAAAGTTGGCGCTCCGGGGCCGTATTGCGGGCACGGAGGCTGATGCGGAACGGTGGAACTATGAGCGAACCAAATTGGCGGTCATTTCCAATCTCAAGCAGACCTATTACGATCTGGCGTTCATCGAGAAATCCATCCAAACGGTTCAAAAGGACAAAGACCTTCTCGAAAAACTGGCAAAGATCGCAGAGGTGCGCTATTCCGTAGGCAAAGGGATGCAGCAGGACGTCATCCGGTCCCAGGTGGAAGTTTCCAAGCTTTTGGAGCGGTTGACGCTCCTGGAACAACGCAAAGGCGTCGCTCAGGCGATGCTGCGCAGCCTTCTCTATCGTCCTCCCGAAGCACCCCTGGGTGTCCCCACCGAAGTCACAAAAGCAGAAGTCCCTTACTCGCTCAACGAACTCGAAAGCATCGCAGAAGCCAATGCGCCCGATTTGAAATCTCAGGAGCGGGAAATTGATAAGAACCAACTGGCCCTGAGCCTTGCAAAAAAAGAGTACTACCCGGACTTCGGCGTCGGTTTCACCTATTTCAACCGGCCGCAGATGCCGGAAATGTATGGTGTCAATTTCACTGCAAAAGTCCCGCTCTATTTCTGGAAGAAGCAGCGGTATGGAGTGGAAGAAGCGGCTTCGGGACTGGTCAGCTCAAGAAAGAGGAACGAGGCGGTCAAGGCGAATCTCTTTTTCAAGGTGAAAGATCAATATCTGGCGATGAAGGCTTCGGAACGGTTGATGGACTTGTACTCAAAGGCCATTGTGCCTCAGTCCACCTTGGCGCTCGATTCATCGCTCTCAGGCTACCAAGTAGGAAATATCGACTTTCTCACCATGCTCAGCAATTTTCTGACCGTGCTCGATTACGAACTGAATTACTACGATTCCCTGAC
>JBAVHJ010000447.1:0-7287 GCA_049685715.1 Terriglobia bacterium
GTCCCATACTTCAGGGCCGGATGCTGCGACATGAGCTGAACGGCATGATTCATGTCCCGCGCCTCAAGCACGCCAATGCCGCCGAGTTGCTCCTTGGTTTCCGCATAGGGCCCGTCGGTCGTCGCGACTGTCCCGTTCCTCCAATACAGGGTCAACGCGTGTTCCGGAGGCTGAAGACTCTCTCCGCCGGCAGAGTGTCCGTTGGCGCGCAAGTAGTCGTCGTACTCAAAGCATTCGTCGAACATTGCGTTTCGCTCTTCCTCGGTCATAGCCGCGAGTTTTGCCGGATCGTAGTATCCCATACAGATGTATTTCATTGTTCTTCTCCTCCTGGCAGGGCCAGCAGCACAGTTTTCGCAAATGTTGCCGTCACTGTTTCAAGTAACGAAGCGCAACACATCCTGATTTAAAAATCTTTGACTCAACAAGTTTTAGTTGCGGTCTCTGCAGCAGGCTGACACCATCCAACAACCGTCTTCCTTCTCCTGCAAGGATTGGCCCAACGACAAAACGAAATTCATCCACCAGACCAAGTTCTATGAGTTGTGAAGGAATATCTACGCCACCGACTAAAATATCTTTGCCTTTTTCTTGTTTCAGTTTCAGTATTTCGTCGTGAAGGTTCCCACGAACGATTCGCGTATTTCTGTCTTCAGCACTGTCTAATGATCGTGAAAAAACAAGTTTGTTAGTGGAGTCAAATGCCCGGGCAAATTCGGTATCTGCTTTTGTCTCAGACTGGTTTTTGAGGACTTCAGGCCAATAGGGAACCATCAATTGATAGGTTTTACGCCCAAAGACCTGCAGGTCAACCTCTCGCGTGAGGTGAGTAAAATATTCAAGTGTTTCTTCATCGACAAATTGTTTGGTGTGGTCGACGCAGCCATCCAGGGTAGTGTTGATTGCAAAGATTAGCTTTCTCATTTGAGTCCTCCCTTTTTCCTATGCTCTCTGATGTCGGCTTAAGCCTACCCGCCCATAGTGCCGGTGCGCCAAGGCCCGTTCGGCTTGTAAGTGCTGAGGATGACGCCCGATGCCAGAGCTTTCGTGCTGACGAGCTCGAATGAGCATGGCGGGGTTCCCTCCGCAAAGAAGCGCTTGCCCGTGCCCAACAGGACCGGATAGACGACCAGCAGGACTTCATCCGCAAGCCCATGTTCGAGCAGCGGCGATGTCAGCGTGGAGCTACCCGAAAGGATAAGGTCCGAACCGTCCTGCGCCTTGATGCGCCGAATGCCCTCGACGATCTCCGGTCCAAAGCCCTCGAACGGGCCCCATGCAAGACTTTCCGGACGGTGGGTAGCGACATATTTTTTTGCCGCATTGAGGCCGTCCGCCATCGGACTGCTCGGCGCCTTTGGCCAGAAGCCCGACCAGATATCGTAGGTGCGACGGCCCAGCAGCAGATCGAAGCTCTTGCCATACGCGGCGAGGATTGCATCTCTGCCAGCGGGGGTCCGATAGGGCGCAGTCCAGTCGCTGTAGGGGAAATCGCCGTCATCGGCGGAGTGCTGGATCACGCCGTCCAGCGAGATGTGTTCCATGATTTTGAGCTTTCTCATTTGAGTCTCCTTTTCACACGGGTTTGCGCTTGCCTGAAGCAGGCGACTGGACGGGACCACCGGTACCAGCGCCGTGCGTCCATGCCGTTCAGTTGCTTCCGTCGGGTCCTCCGTCGCGCTTCTATGCCGAAGTGCTGGGCTTCAAAAAAAACGGGCGCACCTCGACCGGCGCCCGACAGGCGACGGCAGCCTTGCGCCCCCACGCAAGTGCGTCATCCAGATTAGCGGCTTCCAGCACCCAAAAACCGCCTATGTGCTCCTTGGTCTCCAGGTACGGCCCGTCGGTGATGAGAACCTTACCATTGGGCTGCGCCCGCAGCGACCTCGCGCTACTGGCGGGGGCGAGGCCGCCCACGAAAATCCTGACACCGGCAGCCACCATCTCATCGTTGAGCGCGTCGATATCGCGGGACATCGCTTCGTCCTCTGCGGACGGGTCATAGTCGTCGGGGTGGTGAATAGCAACCAAATACTGCGTCATGATTTCTCCATTCTCCTGTAACGGTCTTCGAGCCAGCAGCACAGCCTTGCGCGCTGGATCGTTCATCCTATATAGTCGTCGCGCAGAGGAAAAATCGACAGCAGAGGCGAACTATTTTTGGAAAAACTGGGGTAGACCGGATGTTCAGCAATCCGATTCGTCGAAAAACTGGGGAACGTTCCGTCTGTCCCGGAGTTTTCCATGACATCCCGTGATTACAAGCCCGACCGAGAGGTTCGCGTGGGCGCCACAGAAGTAGCTAACCCATACCATAGTAAGACGTCTAAGCAATAGCAGTAGTATGCTACATTACATTCTAGGAGTTGCGCTTACATGAGCCGAGTTTCGCTGCTTTTACTTGTGCTTGCGTGCTTATTCGCCGTCCAACCTTCATGGGCCAGCCAGCCCGACTTCCGTCTGCAGGTCGTTCCGGCAATTGTCTACAAAGTAGACGATCCAGGAAATACCAGAACGTCATCATTCGTGTTCAATATTGCTGTCATTTGTTCCACCGATTGCGCGCTCACCCCGATCTCCGCCAGCGTGGAACTCTCAAATGGCCGATCTACCGTCGAGCGGCAGGAGTGGACGACCGAACTGCTGGCGAAGATCAAGGGGGTGAACTATCGGATCTCGCAGGATACTCCGGTCGCGTCCCCTCGGCGCATGTTTACGCTGCCCGAAGCATTTGACCTTCACTTTTACTTCCGCTGTCCCCAAGCGCTGGCGATTGACTCCGCAGATGTCCGGGTAAAAGTCGCAGACGCGAAGGGTCGCCGGGCGGAAGGGATGTTGAGGATCCCCATTCAACCCTATCAACAGAAGACATCGCTCATCTTTCCGTTTCGTGGTCAGGGCGTTGTTGGGCAGGACTGGGTCACGAACGGCGGCCATGGCGGCGGCATTGGCACTGACTTCGCCATCGACGTGCGCGGCTTGGACCAGAACTATGCGGAACAGAAAAACGATGCCGACGAAAACGCTTCAGCTTCGGGTTGGGGTCGCGAGATCCTTGCCCCCGCGGCTGGAATCGTGACTTATGCTCGCAATGATGTACCCAACAACCCGCGCCCGGGAGACCCCGACATCAATTCGTTCGCAGCACTACAGGACCCGGTTATGGCGTATATGGGAAATTGCGTTATCATCGACCACGGCAACTCCGAATACAGCGTAATGGCGCACATGCAACAAGGCTCAGTCACGGTCAAGGTAGGCGAACGGGTCGCCGCCGGCCAGGTGATTGGAAAGCTGGGAAACTCGGGAGACTCATTCGGGCCGCACTTGCATTATCAACTTCAATCGGGTCCACAGCTTTTTCACGGTCAGTCGCTGCCGTTCAGGTTTAAAAACATTGATAATCCACAACTCTCCCGAGGTACATATTTCGACGCAAAATAGACATCAACGAGCGTCACCTTAAACGGCACACCGGCGACGTTCACTGTGGTCTCCGACACTGAGATCGACGCAACAGTTCCCCACGCGAGCGATCAGCGGTACGGGCTCGGTCCTGACGCCGCCGGGAACGCTCAACAGCAATACCGCACATCGGGTCACGAAATAGCTGTTGTAACCAGGGGATTTACACTCATCGACGACTCAATCGGTATCAACCCACGATTGCTTCTGGCGAGGTCTTTATTTCAATTCCTCGAGCCGCCTCACGAGAAAGCGGCGCTCCGGTTCCTGACCCGCCAGGGCGAGCGCCTTTTCATACGAAGCACGGGCCTCCGGAATCCGCCCTAATCTGCGACAGTCGGGTAGGAACGAGGCGCGGACCGGGCTTCGAATGATGCCGACGTTTCCTCGTTCCCCCCTATCATTCCGTACGGCGGGTTTTCCCCAGTACGGCTGGAAGGCTGGCATGTCAGACAGGGCCTTCCCAGCGCGTCAGCGGCTTAAGCCTGCTCCCGGCATGCGCCAGCTGACGCACGGTTTGCCTCCATCCTTCGCGCACCTTGGAGTCAGGTTCGGTTCTCCCGCACTGGGTCGGGCCGACGACTTCAGAGTACGCCGCCTTGGAGGGGGGTTACCTCCGCCCCAGGGGCCCTCGCTCCGGTCCGGGTTATTCTGTCCCGGTCCCTCCACGCTTATCGGCCCCATCCGCCCCACTCGCAAGCACATCGCGATTTCGCTGGCTGGGCCACTTATACGCGATGCCTTCGCTGTGCAGGAGCGCCTAGGCGACCTGCGAGTGGTTCCGAGCTTTCGCTGTCCGTTCCTTCCTGGCATGCCGCCCTCTATGTCCACGGGGAGATCGGAACTACCTTTCTCCAGTTCCTTCCATTCCGACATCGGCCTTCGCCAGGATCTGAATGGCTCGGCTCTCCCAACTATCCTGCCATCCGCTTCAAGCAGGGCCCGTTTTTCGGGGCTTACTGGTTCGCCTTCGCTACCGCCTGTCAGGTTGCTCGCCCCCCTTGGACGGATCTGACCGGGATTGCTCCCAGCCACCGGGGCTTTTACGTCCAGGCTTTCCACGAGTCGGTCGCCCTTCTCGCTGCTGGATATCACTACGACAGTTACTGGATTCCTCTGTCGGTGGGACTTTCACCCACTGGAACGGCAGCTAGCTTCGCTGCACCAGATCCGCGCGGGCAGAGTGCGCGAGATGGTAGCTGGCGAGTTCCTCGCGGGCCAGCAGGGCGTCGATGAGACAAAGACCCTGCTCCGGACCTTGGCACATGGCAATGGCCACGGCGCGGTTAAGTTCGACAACCGGGGATGGCTGAATCCGAAGCAACTGGTCGTAGAGCAGCGTAATCTGGCGCCAGTCCGTGGATGCCGCGGAGGAGCTCTCCGCATGAACGGCCGCAATCGCAGCCTGCAGTGTGTAGGAGCCGAAGCGGCGGGACTTCAGGGCTTTCTCCAGCAATGCCACTCCCTCCGCGATCTGCTCTCGGTTCCAGAGCGAGCGATCCTGGTTCTCCAGCAAAATCAGCTCTCCGGTCGGAGAGGTTCTCGCGGCGTGACGGGATTCCTGTAGCAACATCAGGGAAAGCAGCCCAATGACTTCCGGCTCTGGCCGGAGTTCGGTCAGCAACCGGCCCAGTCGATTCCTTCTGGTTCGCCGAGCGGATCGGCCCGCTAGTTTTTCCGCCCCCAATCGGGGTCGATTTTGTAGGCGGGTTCCACTCAGCGGGAGGGCAGGGGCCTGGAGGACGGCCCTGGGGGCTTCACAGTCAGGGATTTCTAAACACTCTCGGATGGCTCCCAAAGCTCGATCGTATTGCCATCCGGATCTTTAAGCCACGCAAAGTTCCCGTAGGAGGGATATTCCGCGGTCTTTTCGATCGCCACGCCTTTGCTCTTAAGATGGGTGATGACTTCTCCCATGTTCTTCACCCGATAATTGATCTGGCTCGTTCGCGGCTTGTCCTTGATGTCCTGGTCCGTGGGCATAATCGCCCACGCTATCGTTCTCTTGATCTCCGGATTTTCAGGATCCCAATATTCAAATGTTGTATAGATTGAATTGCACTCACTATCGTTGCCCTCAGGAACTATTCCGAGGCAATCGCGATACCACTCAACCAATCGCTTGGGATCGTTGGAGAACAAAAACACTCCGCCGATGCCATCAATCAGGTTCACATTATTTCCCCCAGATAGTAACTTCGTTGCCGTCTGGATCATGAAAGTGCGCAAACTGGCCCTCCGTCGGATCCTTTTCGGTCGAATCGGGCAAGAGTCCTTTACTTTTCAGGGCCAACAAGCTCCGTTCGAAATTGTCAACGCGAAATACGACTGAAACACTTGCTGAACATTTCTTCGGAGCATCAGCTTTCTTAGGATGGACGGCAAAGAAAAACGGGCCAGCGGCGGTGTTGAGTTGGGCGTAATATCCCCCGTGGATTTCCTTGGTCTCGATTCCAAACCGCGAATACCAGTCGGCAAGAACTTTCGCATCCTGGCATGGATTGATCGCGATCGCGCCGACATACAGCATTTTCGCCGGAGGCGATTCGGCAAACGCCGACACCGAGAGAAAAATAAGCAGGATCACAAGATCGACTTTTCGAATCGCCGTAGCTGGAATCATCCTCATAAATTTCATGTTAACTCCTCCTCTCTGCCAGTTTCCGAACCGGTATGCATAGTTCCAATTCAAAATGCGACCAATCCGTCGCGTTTTCTTTGTCCAAGCAAATCTCAAGTCCGGGCGCATGCTCGGGCTCGTAGTCACTATGGATAAGCCAACCTCTGAACAGGTAGTCCGTCGCCGTCGCGACCCTGCGGATATCGCCGGAAACCCTGGTGGTGGCGTATCGCATGGCTGGCATTTTCAATTTCGACATTCCTTCCATGCACTCGAAGGGAAATGACGACGTAAAACAGACCTCATATCGATAAAGATGCTTGGGGGTCACGTGTGGATCGTCCACCGACATTCCGAAAAGAGTTCCTTGCGTAAAAATATCCTGGGATTTGGCCCACTCGATCATCGTCTTGAAGGCGGCAATGACCCTGTCCATTTCGAAGGCATTCGTCACCCGAATATAGGCGACTTGCCTTTCGGGAACGTCGATCAATCTCACTGGAAAGGCCGCTTTCTTTTCTTCCGCGCTCATGGGCAGATAATATTCCTGTCCCGAGAAGAGTTCTTTGCAAATCTTGCTTTTTTTGATCTCGCCGCTTTTTCGAAACTGACTTGGCGAAGTGTCGTAGCCGGCTCGGAAGGCACGTGAAAACGTGGCCGATGATGAAAAACCGCACTCGAAGGCTATATCGGTAAAACTGTGGTCGGAATAACGAAGAAGACGAGCAGCCTTTTCAAGACGAAGCCGGTTCGTAAAATGATTTACGGTTTCGCCCGAAACCGCACCAAAGATCCGATGGAAATGAAATTCCGAGAAGCAGGCCACTTTAGCCAGTTCCTCCAGTTTCACCTGGCGATCCAGATTCCCGCGAAGATAGTCGATGACCCGATTAATTCTTCGGGCATATTCGCTGTTGGCCTGGGTCTTTGCGCTTGGCACGGATTTTATTGACATTGTGTCGTAGATATACCCCAATCAAGGGAGCGGATTTCCTACCGCGCTCTGGTCGATTTCTTGACGGGTCAAGGGCCTCCAGAAAACGGCAAATTTTAAATCGGCTCGACACGACCGGCAAGACCGACGCCCGTCAAGCGCCCTGGCGTTTCTAATGATGATAGGGTCACATCTTCGCATTTTGCATTTGCCAAAGTCATCCTTTTTTGCGTCGGGGGATGTGGTGAGGTTCAAAGAAGGTCTGACC
>JBAVHJ010000448.1:0-9564 GCA_049685715.1 Terriglobia bacterium
CCTGAGCTCCACGCGGGGCTTGCGAACAGTGGAGCTCCTTTTGAGATTTAGATTCTAGAACCCCTGCCTATGCACAAGTTCGTTACACTAATTCTCCTTTTCGCTCTCGTTGTGAATCCGGCTTCGACCGTGTTGCCCCAGGTGCAGTCCGGGGCGAAGTTCAAGGTGTACAGCGACCTGGTGCTCGTCGATGCGGTGGTGACCGACAAGAAAGGGAATCCCATCAGGAATCTGGCCAAGAAAGACTTTCACATTTTCGAGGATGGGGTCGAGCAGTCGATTGAGGTGTTCCGATTTGAAGATGTCAGCCAGTTCGAAGCGGAGCGGGCGAAGGAGCCCCCCCCGCCACTTCCCGCTCCCACGGCTGCGCCGCCTGCCCAGCCCGTTCAGAAGACCCTGGCAACGCAGAAAGCTGAAGAAGCGCGCTACTCCAACCGCCGGCTGATTGTCATGATGTTCGATCTGGCCTCGCTCGACATCCCCGATGCCATTTTTGCGCGCAAGTCCGCGGAAGAATTTATCCACACCCGAATCGCACCGGCGGACCTGATGGCCGTGGTCGTCATGTCGGCTACCCTGCGCGTCGTGCAGGATTTTACCAACGACCAGAGTCTCCTGCTAGCCGCCCTAAACAAAGTGAAGCTCGGGCAGAGCTCCGAACTCGTGGCCCAGGGGGCCACCGATACGACCTCAGGGGACATAACCGGCACCGCCGAGAATACGAATGAAGACACGTCCGATGCCTACTCCCTCGATGAAACCCAGTTCAACATCTTCAATACGGACCGAAAGCTCATGGCCATTGAGTCCGTGGCCAAGATGCTCAAGGACCTTCCCGAAAAAAAGTCGCTGATCCATTTTTCGAGCGGCCTGCAAACCACGGGAATCGAAAATCAGTCGCAGCTGGAGGCCACGATAAGCGCGGCCAATCGTTCCAATATGTCGATTTATGCCGTCGATGCCCGGGGGCTTATTGCCACCCCGGCGGGCGGGGACGCCAGTCATGGGGGCACGGGAGGCACAGCCATGTTCAGCGGCGCCTCGCAGCGCTCCGGACTCAGCAATATCGATGCAGCCCAGGAGACGCTGACGACGCTTTCTGAAGACACCGGAGGCCGGGCCTTTCTCGATACCAACGACCTGGGGCAGGTGTTTGACCAGGTTCAGAGCGACACCAACACGTATTACCTGCTCGGGTATTATTCCAACAATACCAAGCATGACGGGCGGTTTCGCAAGATCAAGGTTACGGTGGATGAGCCTGAAACCAAACTCCGGTTCCGCCCCGGTTACTTCGCTCCGAAGGAATTCGGCCAGTTCACCAAGTCGGAACGGGAACATCAACTGGATGAGGCCATCAATACTGACAGCCCTTTCACCGATCTTCCCTTCATCCTGGGGGCCTACTCCTTCAAAGCGGAAGATCCTCAAAATCCGAAGAACAACCAGATGTTTGTTCCGGTCTCCTTGCGTCTTCCCTCGAGCGATGTTCCTTTCGCGGCCAAGAAGGATCGCAAGGAGGCTGATTTTGACTTTGTGGGCCAGGTGCGGGACCCGGCGCACGGGGATGCCATGGTGAGTTATGTCCGGGATGTGATTCATCTGAAGTTGGACGACGCCACCTACTCGCGAATTGCTGCGGGGGGATCAATCCAGTACGACACCGGGTTCTACCTGCGGCCCGGCCACTACAAGATGAAGTTTTTGATCCGGGAGGATCAGACCGGGAAGATGGGTTCGTTTGAACAGGCCCTGATGGTCCCGGATCTCAGCAAACAGCCCCTCAAAATGAGCTCGGTGATCTTGAGCAGCCAGCTACAAGCCGCCGAACAGCAGGGGTCGATGGTCCGGAAAGACGCAAAAGACACCCTGCTCCAGGAACAAGACAAGATCCCCAATCCCCTCATCCAGGATCAGAAGAAGATTGTTCCCAATGTCGGTCATGTGTTCTCGGCCAAACAGACGCTTTATGTTTTCTTCCAGGTGTACCAGCCCGGCGTCGATCCGGAGAAAAAGAAACCTCACGTCGACCTGGCCCTGCTCTTCTTTAGGAATGGGAAAAAGGTTTATGAAACCCCGGAATACGAGGTCGCCCAATTCAAGGGAGTGTCATCCGATGTGGTGGATTGTAACTTCTCCGTCCCGCTGTCGCAGCTGAGCCGTGGACGATACACGCTGCAGCTTATCGTGACGGACCGCATCGCCGATACTCACACCTACCAGCGGCTGCCGTTTGTGATTAGGTGAGGAGGGGGCAGGTGATAGGTAATAGGTGATAGAAGCCAGATACCAAGATTCGGAGATCAGTTTTCAGTGATCAATGGGAATTACGGAACATAAGACCGAACTCCTAGCAATCAACACGTAACATCTATTACTAAGACCTATCACCTATCACCTATCACCTATTACCTATCACCTATTACCTATCACCTTCATCCTGCCGCCTGCCGGATATCCTCAATCAAATCCTTCGCCTCCTCCAACCCAATCGACAACCGGACGGTCCCTTCCGTGATGCCGACAGATCGAAGCTGGTCCGCTGAGAAACCCCAGTGAGAAGTCAACACGGGCAGTGAGATCAGCGATTCGACACCTCCCAGGCTGGCGGCATTCTGGATGACCCTTAAACGATCCGCAAATCGCATGGCTGCTGGACGGCCACCTCGCAGATCCGCGGCAATCATCCCTCCGAACAACCCGTGCATCTGCCCCTTGGCCAGGGCATGGTAAGGACTGGACTTCAACCCGGGATAATGAACCCTGGCGAAACGAGGATGCTTTTCCATCCAGCGGGCAATCTTCATAGCGCTCCCGCACTGCCGCTCGACCCGAACCGGCAGGGTTTTCATTCCCCGAAGCAGCAGGAAAGCGGCCGCCGGATCCATGATCCCGCCCAGGCGTTTGAGCATCTCGTGGATCTTACCGATCACCTTCTTGTTCCCCACCAGCAACCCACCGATAATATCGCTGTGACCGCCCAGGTATTTGGTGACACTATGCATCACCACGTCCGCTCCCAATTCAAGGGGTCGCTGCAGAAGGGGCGTGGCGAAGGTGGAATCGACCATCAGGAGCATGCGGTGCCTTTTGGCGATGTGGGCAGCACGGCGCAGGTCAATGATCTGCATGACGGGATTGGCGGGGGTTTCGATATAGAGGAGCCGCGATCGGGGAGTCACCAGGCGCTCCACCGAATCCAAATCGTCACCCGAAAAAAAACGCGTCTGGATGTCAAACTTCGGCAACACGTGATTGAAGAGATGAAACGTGCCACCATAGATATTCCGGCTGGAAAGTATTTCGTCGCCCGAGCGTAACAACGCGAGAGCGGCGGTAGAGATCGCCGCCATGCCCGAGGCCGTCACCAGGGCCGCTTCTCCGCCTTCAAGCGCAGCCGCCTTGATTTCCGCTGCCCGGAGTGTTGGATTTCCGTAGCGTGTGTACATGAACGCTTTGCTTTTCCCTTCGGAGAACCGCAGCACCTCGCGGCTGCTGGGGAAAACAAAGGTGGAGCTCTGAATGATCGGGGTCGCCATGGGTGCAAACTTGCCATAGCGCTCCTCACCCGCGTGAACGGCAAGGGTGAACAACGAATGTTTATTTTTCATGAGGTCGACTCGATGATTGAGGTGAGCAATTCTGCGATGTTAAGCTGTGCTTCAAGACCATACCTGAGCCCCGAAGGGTGTCCACCTAGGCGACTCTCCGCCCCTACGAATTCGGGGATGTCCGGCGATGCCTCAGTACAGGACCGTATCGCCTTCCTTCAACCCGCTGATGATCTCGCAATTCAAGCCATCGCAAACACCCACTTGGACGCGATGAGAGGACACTGCGGAATTGCCCTTGAGCGACACCAGCGACTGGCCTCCGGTCTCCGCCCGGACCGCAACGTGCGGGACGAGAAGAACATGCTCTTTCTTTGCGATCTGGATACGCACATCCACCCGTAAGCCAATCTGTATTCTTTCATTCGGATCCAATTGGACCAGGGTCTCGAGGACCTCGGTGTCCACTTTTTCCGTGGGATCGTCCGTCCGGATGTTCTTCTTGCCGATCGAATTTCCGATCCGAACGACGGCGCCCTGAAAGATCCTGGCCCCGTAAGCGTCTGCGGTAACAGCAGCGCGTTGACCCAACCGGATCTTGTTCACGTCGGTTTCATCCACTTCGGCGCGCACCCTGAGGACGGAGTCGTCCGTCAGGGAAATCACCGGGGCACTGGAGCGGTCAAAGGCGATGATGGATTCGCCGGGTTTCAAATATTTTTTCAGGACCACCCCCGCGATGGGGGCCCGGATAAAAGAGTTCTCGTAGTTGACCCGGCTGCCCTCAAGGTCTGCCCGCGCGTTCGCCACTTGCGCTCGCGCCATATCAACATCTTCGCGCCGGGGAGGCGCAGTGATCAGCCGGTAGCGCTGGGTGGCCGCATCGAGCCGGCCTTTGGCCATTTTCCAATTGCTTTCGACTTCTTCCACACGCTCCTTCGAGACATAACCGCCCTGCTTATAAAGGGTCGACCAACGATTGTAGAGAGAACGGGTGTTTTCTTCCGCGGCGCGTGCTTCTTCCATCGTGGCCCGCGCCTCATCCCTCTCCTGGGGGCGCGCCCCGTTGAGCACTTTCTCGAGCCGTGCCTCAGCATCCTTCAACTGTGCCTCGCCGGAGTGAACGGCGGCCAGAAGATCGTCATTCTCAAGGACGGCGATCACATCTCCCTGCTTGAGGTGATTTCCCTCCTCAACGCGCACTTCCTTCAACCGGCCCGCCAGCTTGGAAGTCACCTTAATCTCCTCCGAGATCCCTTCCACGCGACCCCGGGCCGCAATATGATCGTCGAGGTCGCCGATTCTGACGGTGGCCTCGCGCAACCCCGCCGCGGTGCTGGTGTCATGGGAATACTTGAATCCGATGACCATGACCACGGCGAAGGCGACGATCCCGACGATGTAATAGTACTTTTTCATGTTTGACAGTATTCAGCTGGCAAGCTTTGGAAGCAAAGATTATATGTTAAAACACTGTTGCATTTCTTTCCAGCTTTTGACGGAGATGCTACCTTGAGGCTCAACCATCTTTATTGCTTTTCGGAGCAACCGGTCTTCACTGACGATAATGTCTCCGTCCTTGGCATAGAGGGGCAAACTCAAGTCGGTCCAATCATCGCGATATTCTCTGGGATCAACATTACCCCTCTGTTCCTCCCACAGATGGAACATAGCAAGCGAATAATAAAAAAAAGTCATGAAGAATCTCCTGAGGAATTGGTTACACATCACAACATTAAGCAGTTCATTGCTCTCTACAACAGGACGCGTGCTGGCGGCAGAGATGAAGCTACTCACATGTAGAGATAGAAAGGAATCATTTCCCCTACCAAACTCCGATGAGAGGGCTTCTTCCATGTTATGAAACCGCAAATGCCTTACGCCTTCGTCCTTTTGCGCCAATCGACGGTATTCTTTGGCAGCGTCCCTCAAAGCAACACAGATCTCGAGGCTTCGATCCTTCCTTCGTTTCGCGCTAGCAATGTCGTCGGGGGATGGGTCGCGCATGGCTCTTTCGTAATCAACATAAAAATGGTGAGTACGCTCCAAGAATGGCTCAAAGGTACTTATCTGGTCTTTGGATAGACCAGCCACAATCTCGCCAACATACTCAGGCTCAAGACCTAATTTCACATCAAAACCCCTTATTCGAGAAAGATATTGTGTGTGTTTTTCCGAAATAATGACCTCAGCCAACACATAAGGCGCGAGCGTAATGCCATCGCATTTCCCCGCAAACTTTGACAAGTCATTGGAATTTGGAAATCTAGAGATTTGGTTGGAATCAATAATTAAACGCACTTCAGCAATCCCATCTGAATATCGCCAGAATTCCCTTATCTGGACTCGCCAATGTCCCGAATGGCACTAAGTTAAGGCCCTGCAGACTGAATTAGTCAAATCCCTGAAAGGGATTCCTTCATTAGCCCAGGGCAACGCCCTGGGTGTGAAATCCTTCTTGAACCCATCGAACCCTGAAAGGGTTCCCAACAACATCGCCTGGCGTCTGATTCCGCCTAGGAGTCAGTACAAAGGGGGGGTGCATTAACCCTCGGCCATTCGCCGGAGCCAGACGCAGGGACGGTTCTGGTGGCCTTACCCTGAACCCTCAATTTCCAGAGGACCCTTTCAGGGTTCCTGCCCAGTCCAGGATGGGACACAAACCCAGGGCGATGCCCTGGGCTCATACAGACATCCCTTTCAGGGATGGAGTCCTTTGTTCCAACAGTGATCTTAACTTGGTGCCATTCGCCACTTTCACTATTCTTCAATATCCTCAGTCGAATGGATTTTCTTCTATTCCGCCCATCCCGGGAGCGGCGGCGGGACGGACGATAAGATTTGTTTCCGGAGGCGGTCCGAACCTTCCTCGTCTTCACGCGCCAGGAGCATGCCGTCATTCATGTAAAGGATTTCATCGGCGTAATCGAGGATGCGGTTGTCGTGACTGACCATGAACACGAGCCGATTCTCCTTTTGCGACAGTTCCTTGAGCAGACCGACGATGGCCCGGCCTGTTTTCGAATCCAGGGCCGCCGTGGGTTCATCCGCCAAAATAATTGGTGGCTCTCCCGCCAACGCGCGTGCCACCGCCACCCGCTGCTTTTCTCCGCCACTCAAATCTTCGGGCAGGTGATGCATCCGCCCCGAGAGTCCAACTTGTTCGAGCAGGGCGGTCGCCTGTTCCTCGGCCTTCTTCCCGCGTACTCCCTTGACGTTCAGCGTGGCTTCTACGTTTTCGAGTGCCGTCAGGGCCGGAAAGAGATTGAACCCTTGAAAAATGAAACCGATCTGGCGGCGTCGCACGTAAGGCAATTCCTTCTCGCTGAGTCGACTGATTTCCATCCCGAGCAGCGAGACCGCCCCGGAGGTCGGTTTCAACAGGCCCCCCAACAACATCAGCAGAGTGGTTTTACCGCTGCCTGAGGGTCCCATGAGGATGACAAACCGCCCCGTCTCGATGCGCAGATTGACGTGGTTGACGGCGATGACCTCTGAGGAAGTCCCTTCGCTGTATATCCGGGTGACATCCTTTAATTCGACCAATGGCGGCATAGGAGTGTGTGATCGATTGAAACTTGATTCGCCTCTGCGCTCTTCGCGCCTCCGCGGTAAACCGTTCATAAATGCACTATCAAGAAGCCAACTGAAGTCGGCCTCATCATCTCTAACTCTTGAACACCAGTGCGGGATCGATCCGCGTGATCTTGAAAATCGAAATAAACGATGAACTGATGCACATCATGACGGTCACAGCAAAAATCCCGGTCATCATCTGCCAGGGCATCAACACATCGAGCCCGCCCTGGCGCATCAATCGAATCACACCCTGGGCAATGATCATTCCCGTGGAGAATCCTATAACCGAGTTAATCAACGCCTGTTTGATAATGATGAGATAGATGTCGGCATTGGAGGCCCCGATGGCCTTCAGGGTGCCAAACTCCTTGATGTGCTCAATGGTCGACGCATAGATCGTCTGGCCGACAATGATGGTGCCGATCACCAGCCCCATCAACGCGGAGGCGAGCAAGGCAAGCCCTGCACCGGTCGAGACCATCCAGTACCGTCTCGACTTGTTCGAAAACTGCTGGCGGGTGTAAACATCGTTGTCCGGCAGCACTTCCTGCAGGCGACGCTGTACATCGGAAACAGTGTATCCGGGAGAAACTTTGACGAGCACATAGACCGTTTGCCCGCGATTGAGGAAAGACAGGCGAATCGTGTTTTCAAAAGAGGTGAATACGAAGGGAGTCTGTGTGAATGATTTGGCTCCGCGCGTCAGCCCGATGATGCGGGCCTTCTTGCCGCGGATTTCGATGTAATCACCCACGCGGGGATTGCCCAGCCGCGCCAGATCCGCCTCATCCACCATCACCTGGTCGAGGTACTTCACATCATAAATGTTCCCTTCGATCACCCTCCAGGGCGCCCCGTTCATGGTCTCCGGATCGAAGCCCACCAGCTCCACGGATTCCTGCCCACCGCTGGGCCTTTTCCAGAGGGAGAAGGTGAGGATATATTTCTCTGCCCAGGCGACTCCATTCACCTTCTGGGTCTGATAGTACACCTTGTCGGAATAGGCTCGGCCAAATTCAAAATTGGACAAGTTCCGGGCCGTGATCCAGATGTCGGCATGGGCGTGGTCAATGAGGACGGAGGCATTGACGAGAAACCGCAGGAAAACCCCCGCCTGAATGGTGATGAGGACCACGGCAAATTGGATTCCCACCAGCGCGATGACGAAACGTAACTTGTCGCGGAACAGGTTTTTTCGTGCAATCGATACCATGAAGCGTGCCTTCTTTCGCCGTCCCCTGCGAAGCCCGCTGTCGTGATCAGAAAACTTCATACTACTCACCAGGTCGGGGTGTCGCAAGGGCGTTCAAGAAAGGTGTCAGGGGCCGGTAGTCAGGTGTCAGAAAGGCAGTTGCCAGTGGGAAGATCCCGAAGCCAGAAGCCAGAGGCAGGAAGCCGGAAGTCAGAGGTGGGAAGTTGGAAATGAAAGGTGTGGAATTGTGGACTTTGAACTTTGAACCTTGGACTTTGAACCGGGGTTTCAGAACCTTGAACTTGGAACTTTGTCTTTCACGGCACATCAATTTGGAGGTAGCGACGCTCCTCCAGATCGCGGCCGAATTTCCAGATTCTCGAGTCGAGCCCGTCATGCAGCAAACGGGGAGCCGCAGAGACGGAGAAGAGCCACTGTATTGGAGGCTGGTTTCCTGAGGCCCACTAAAAAGAGGGAGAAAGAAACGGGGGCAGGTATCGAATACGCCCGCCTCCGGAAACCCGAAGGCGGCGTAAAAGAACAGCTTTCCATTGGCAATGTTCGCGAGGCCGTCACATCGGAATGGCCCTGCATTGATCGCCCCAATTCCATACTTGTTTTGACTATAAAACCACGCCAGGCGATGGTCCAGGATGCGTTGATTTTATATCAGTTCAGGGAGGCAGGGTCAGGCGACCGCAGATCCAGAAGGGTCGGCCGGTTCCCCTTCCATCGATTTCTCTGTGAACAGGAAATAGGGAATGGAAAAAAAGGCCAGGGCGGCGGTTGCCCCATAGGCGACATGAAATCCATAATGTTGGGCCAGGAGGCCGGTCACGACAGAACCGGAACCGATCCCGGTATCAAAGGCGAGCAAGATGGATCCATAGGCAGCCCCATGCCGGTGGGAATCAATTCGATCGAGGATCATGGCGGCAAAGCTGGGATAAGCGGAACCAAATCCGAGGCCAAAGATGATAGCAGACGCCACCAGCATCCAGAAGGTACCCGAAACGGCCAGCAACGACAGACCCAGGCAGATCAATGCCAAACAAGGAATCAAAATTCTCCTTCGTCCCATTCGGTCCGCGATTCGCCCGACGAAAGGCCGCGTGCATACCATCGTCGCCGCAAAGACCAGGAAATAAATCCCGACTGGGCGCGTCCCGGAATCTCTTGCGTAGAGTGGCACGAAGCTGGTGATTCCCCCATAGCCAAAGGAGTACATGAAGAGGGCAATGG
>JBAVHJ010000449.1:0-4413 GCA_049685715.1 Terriglobia bacterium
CCGGTGGGCTACGCGCTCATCGGAGGGGCGGTGGAACTCATCGATAAGGATGGCGTGCCACTCGGGGCGTCAAGAGAGACGCAGCAGCACTTCGATTTTCCGATCGTGCGAGGCCTGGCGCCTGAAAACACCGCCGATGATCACGCCATCAATCGCCGTCGCATCGGCCAGTACCTGGAACTCCTCAAGCAACTGGAGAGCGGGCAGGAGGGTTATTCGGTCGACCTGTCCGAGGTCGATGTGTCCGATTTGAATGATGTGAGGGTGATTCTCAAAGAGGACCCCATCCTGGTTCACCTCGGCCACGAAAATCTGCTTCTGCGGTTCAAACTCTATCTCGCCAACATCAAGAAGTTGAAGCAGGATTACCCCGACATTGATGCCGTAGATCTGCGATTCAAGGATCAAATCATCATCAAGCGTCAGGAAACCTCCAAAGAACCGAGGTCGAAGACGTCGTCCTGAGAATGTTTATGGCAAAGGGCAGGGAAGGGGACCTTGACTAAAGACGATCGATTCATCGTAGGTTTGGATGTGGGCACGACGGAGACCCGCGCGCTCATCTGCGAGGTCGCCAGCGACGGGCATCTGGAAGTCGCAGGGTTCGGCCGTGCCGAATCGAAGGGCCTTCGCCAGGGCGTCGTGGTGAAGCTCGATGAGGCGGTCCAGTCCATCAAGAAAGCGCTCGAGGAAGCGGAGTTGATGGCGGGGGTGCAGGCGGAATCCGTTTTTGTTTCCCTCGGCGGCAAGCAGATCAAGAGTCTGAACAGCCAGGGCGCCATCGCGGTGCTGGGACGCAACCGGGAGATCACCCGGGAGGACATTCGCCGCGTCCTCGAGGCTGCCCAGGCCGTCGCCTTGCCCTCCGATCGTGAAATCACGCACGTCCTTCGGCAGCAGTTTATTGTGGATGAGCAGGATGGGATCGATGATCCCCTGGGAATGTTGGGGACGCGCCTTGAGGTGAGTGTCCATATCATTACGAGTCCCGTGACTGCCGCCCAGAATGTCGTGACAGCGGCGAATCGTTCGGGCGCTTTTGTGAAGGGGACGGTGCTTCAGTCGCTGGCGGCGGCCGAGGCCACCCTCGCGCATGATGAAAAGGAATTGGGGGTGGCCTTGGTGGCTCTGGGGAGCGGAACCAGCGACCTCGCCATCTTTCACCATGGCTCGGTCTGGCACACTTCGGTCGTGCCCATCGGAGGCGAACACATCACCAGCGATTTGGCGGTGGGGTTGCGTACCCCCATCCCCGAGGCCGAACGGCTCAAACAGGAACAGGGCTGCGCCATGACTCTGCTGGTGACCGAGGATCGGGAGGTGGAGGTGTCCGGCGTGGGCAGCCGGAGGACGCGCTCGGTTCCGCGAAGGCTCCTTTGTGACATTATTCAACCGCGTGTTGAAGAAATCCTCGGCCATGTGCGGGACGAGATCCGCAATACCGGACTTGAAAAACAATTGGGCTCGGGGGTGGTCATCACAGGCGGCAACTCCAAACTGCATGGAATGCTGGAGCTGGCGGAGCAGATTTTGAATCTGCCGGTGCGCCAGGGTATACCGGAAGGGCTGAATGGACTGGACGCCACAGTGAACAACCCCAGCCTCGCAACGACGGTGGGGCTGGTGCGCTACGGCAATCGGATTCGCATGGCCAAACAAGCCGGCGAAAGGCAAGCCTCCGGCCTGATGGGACGCGCCGTCGAGCGGCTGAGAAATATTTTTCAATAGGCTCTTTTTGTTTGCAAAATTGAAATCGCGAGCGTAAGTTGATTCTCTAAACTTCGGTACGGCCTTCCAGGATGCGCAACCTGGCCCGCTCCAACGGCCCGCGATTTAAATCAAATTTCATCGCAAGGAGTAAATGACAGCATGACTGAAACTGCTAATGGCATTCGTCTAGCTTTTAATGATTCTCCCAGAAACCATGCCAAGATCAAGGTCATCGGCGTCGGGGGCGGTGGAGGAAACGCCGTCAACCGGATGATTGATGCCAAGATTGAAGGCGTTGAATTCATGGTTGCCAACACCGATCTTCAGGCACTCAAGATCTCAAAGGCACCTATCAAGATTCAGCTGGGTGAAAAACTGACCAAGGGCTTGGGCGCTGGGGCCAATCCGGCGATTGGCCGACAGGCGGCTTTGGAGGATTCTGACAAACTCCTCGAGGTTCTGGAGGGGGCGGACATGATCTTTGTCACCTCCGGCTTGGGGGGAGGCACGGGCACCGGAGCCGCCCCCATCATCGCCACGCTGGGAGGGGAGTTGGGAGCCTTGACGGTGGCGGTGGTCACTTCGCCGTTCCTGTTTGAGGGCCGGAAACGGATGCGGCAGGCCGAACAGGGAATGGAGGAGTTGCGCGATTGCGTCGACACCGTGATCTCGATTCCGAACGAACGCCTGCTGCAGTGCGTGGAACGGGGGACGAGTCTCTTTGACGCATTCCGTGTGGCGGATGATATTTTGCGCCAGGCAGTTCAAGGGATCTCCGATATCATCACCATCCCCGGAATCATCAATCGCGACTTTGCTGATGTGAAGGCGATTATGGAAGATATGGGCATGGCCGTCATGGGGACGGGGATCGCTTCGGGTGAGAACCGTGCCATCGAAGCCGCCACCAAGGCGATTTCTTCGCCCCTGCTCGAGGATCAGTCCGTCAATGGGGCTAAAGGTGTCCTCATCAATATCACCGGCTCCAGCAACCTTATGCTCCACGAAGTTCATGATGCCTCCTCGATCATCTTCAAGGCCGCTCACGAGGATGCGAACATTATCTTCGGCGCCGTGTTGGATGATGCCATGGGAGACAACATCAAGATCACGGTCATCGCCACGGGGTTTGGTCCCGAGAATCCGGCTCGCGAGAAACCCAAGAATGCCGAACTGCTCCAGAAGCTTCGCCTTCCCAGACCGGGGAATGGGGCGTCGGGATCCACAGCCACGGTGCCGCAAAATAACGAGGTCATGGGACCGGCTAATGGATTTGAGGAAAAAGAGTTGATTGATGTTCCCACGTTCCTTCGAAGGAAGGCACAGTAATCGATTGGACTTGTAGCCATGAAGGAATGAATCGAGGGGTTCAGCAATTGCTTCGGTCCGTTGCTCGCTCCGATATGTTAGCGAACGGGCCACGAAGCGCTTGGGGCCGGTTTACTGCGGACGATCGGCATACTCCAGGAATTTTATGATGAGCGGAAGTCAAGTCTGGACGCGCAGACCCCCCCTTCAGAGTCCAAGGTGAGGCCTTTCCGTGAGTCCAGAGATTACACGGGGCCGGAGAGAGGGGCCTCTGGAATCATATTATCCGTAAAGGTCTGATCCTCTCCCCCTTCTTCCAGTTTGAAATCCAGGGAACCCAACTCTTCCTGAAGTGGGCGCATGGAATCAAAGAGCCGCTAACGGACATCCTCAAACAAGAACTTCCGGGCGATGTGTGAGAATTCCTTCCCGTCCACCTCCGCGTAAGGATACACAAAGTAGTTCAGGGGCTTTCCGGCCTGGGGCGGCGCCAGTTCGAGATCCCTCCCCTGAGTGAATTGCACCCGATTGACATCCAGGGTCCCAAAGAAATAATCCGCTTTCTGTTTGTTCTTGCTGGCCTCGGAGCTGTCGACTGGGATCCAACCGACTCCCTTGATATAAAACTCCGCCCAACAATGGTACCCCGCAATCTCCCCGGCACTTTGGTCCTCAGGAACCGGGAAGCCGATCTCAAATTTGGCGGGGATACCCACGGACCGGACCATCCCAATGAAAAGGGAATGGAAGTCGGTGCAGTTCCCATGTTTGGCATCACAGGCATAAAGGGCGTCCCCGCGACCCCAGCCGGTACCACTCTTGTCATACTTAAGAGTCCATGTTACGTAATCATAAATGGCCCGCACCTTGGCCAACGGGGTGGTCTTCCCCTCGGTCACTTGGAGGGCGAGGTCGCGGATCTTACCAGAGATGGGAACCATATTGTCCGGTCCAAGATACTTATCGGTATCCGGCAAGTCGCCTGACGATGCAGGGGCCCCCTTGATCGAATTCACCACTTCCTTCCGATACTCCTTACGCGTGACTCTAAACCTGACTTCTACCATTAAGGGAGGATTGGCAGGCTTATCCACTTCCATGAAAAGCACGGAGTTGCCATAGCGGTTCTCGGAGCCGACCCGATAGGGAGAGGACGAAGTGATCTTCAGATCTGAGATGGTTTGATTCGAGTCACTGAGCGGAAGAGGAAGCCAGAGTTTGAGTGTGCTCGAGCCTTCCGGCAACTCCTTTACCGTCGCAGAATAAGTGAAATTGAATGATCGTTGTGCCGGCGTGGTGGAACTCAAAGTGACGTCTCTCCTAAGAAAAAGCACCAGTGTCGCCAACAACAGAACAACAGTGGCCGCAATCGCTCTCTTCTTCATGGTTCACACT
>JBAVHJ010000450.1:0-4626 GCA_049685715.1 Terriglobia bacterium
GGCACAGGCTATTCTCCTCAAGCAAGACTAGAAACGCAAGCTTCGAATTCTATCACAAATCCCTGATCCCCTTCTCCTCACGCGCGGCGCGGTGTGAATCCCAGTACATGTAAGCGCATAGGGCGGCAAAAAGGACCAGGCTGATGATCTGCCCGTAATTGGCGAACCAGGGAAAAGGGGTTGAGGGTCCCCACTCATAGCTTTGGGTCGCAGGATTAAAGGTCCTTAAATAAGGGACACCGGCGCTAATGAACCTTTCGAGATGAAAATTGCGGACCACGACCCCGACGACTCCGAGCAGGGCACCTCCGGCAATAAAGCCCGAGGCGATGAGAGTTCCCCGCTCCCAGCGCCGTCTGCTCACTTCCTTGTTTTGTGAGGACTGGATCACCCAATGGGAAATAAATCCTCCCACCAGGGCGGGGGCGTTCAACTCCAGCGGCAGATACATCCCCAAGGCAAAAATCATCGAAGGAATCGAGAGCATCTCACAGATGAGAACGATGACGGCCCCGATTCCGTACAACAACCATGTGATGGGTTCATTCGCCATCATGGATGAGGCGATCGCTTTCATGATGTTGGCCTGGGGGGCGTCGATTAGAGGTTTTCCGGCCACCACGTCGTCGGGGCTGAACGCAAAAACGCCGCTCATGAAATGGATCGTATACACCACGGCAATGGAAGAGACCGCGACGCCCACGAATTTCCAGATTTCCTGGTTGCGCGGAGTAGTCCCGAGCCAGTAGCCGATTTTCAGGTCCGTGACAAACCCGCCGGCCACCGCCAGCGCCGTACATACCATGCACCCGATCATGATCACCAGGGTCATTCCGAAATTTCCCGAGATCCCGAGCCGCAGGAAAATAAAGCTGGAAATGATGATGGTCAACATAGTCATTCCGGAAATGGGGTTCCGGGCCACAATGGCAATGGCATTAGCGGCCACGGTGGTAAACATAAAAGACATCAGCAGGACGATCGCCGTTCCTGCGATGACCGCGCCCCACCATCCCATTAATGACTTCAAATAAGCCCCCGTCAGCACCCCGACGCCGATGATGGTGATGAACACCAGGGCCATGGAAAGGTCCCAATCGGTCCGTTTGCGCAGGGGCCCGCTTCCCTGCCCCTTGGCGGAGATCGCCTTAAAACCCAGGGCGAAGGAGCCGACTATGATCTTCAAGGACTTGATGATCGCCACGATCCCGGCAAAGGCAATACATCCCACCGCAATTCGCCGTTGCACATATTGCCGGAAAATATCTTCCGCGCTCATGCTGCTGATCAGGGTTTTCGCAGGGGCGAGCGCAACAGGAAGATGCTGTCCCACAAAGTAGATGGTGGGGACCAGGATGAGTACAGAAAGGAAACTCCCTGCGATCAGGATCAGTGAATTGCGCAAACCAATGACATAGCCCAATCCGAGGATCGAGGGGATGGCATCCAGCTTGATCACCATGCGGGCCTTGTCGGCCAGCAGCTGTCCGGCGCGCGTAAACAAAAAATCCACGTGTTCCTGCCAAACATTACACGTCGTGGCGATAAACTCATAGATGCCTCCCAGCCCCATCGAGTACAGCAGGATCTTCGCCTGCTCTCCCCCGCTCTCTCCGGTCACCAGGATCTCAGTGGTCGCTGTCGCCTCGGGATACGGCAGCTTCCCATGCATCTCGACACAGAAGTACCTCCTCAAGGGGATCAGGAAAAGAATGCCGAGGCAGGAGCCGAGAAAGCAGGCGAGGATCATCGACCACAGGGAGGGCTGGAGTTTCAGAATAAAGAGGGCGGGGAGCGTAAAGATGGCTCCCGACACCACGACCGCCGAGGTGCTCCCGATGGATTGGATGATGACGTTTTCCGAAATCGTCGACTTGCGCGGGAACATGTGTTTCATACCGACCGCGAGAACGGCAATGGGAATGGCTGCCTCGAAAACCTGGCCCACCTTCATTCCCAGGTAAGCAGCCGACAAGGTGAAAATCACTGCCATGATCAACCCGATGCTGAGAGAACGCAGGGTGACTTCAAACGTCTGGGTTTCAGCGGAAATGTACGGGTTATAAGCCTCACCCGGGCCCAGCGGGGTATAAGCGTTGTCAGGAAGCCTTCGAACGGATTCCTTTTCTCGCGAGGGGACTGGCATGCGACCTCCTATAAAGGATAATAAAAGTGATCCTAGTATTTGACCCATTCAAGGCACAGTCCCTGCGGGGGTGCTGTCCAAGGAGCCGCTGTGCGCTGCCGGGCTTCCAATATGGAAGGGATCGCGTCGGGTGTGAGCCGACCCCGACCCACTTCGGTCAGCGCTCCCACCATGGCCCGGACCATCCGGTGGAGAAACCCACTTGCCTCAACCCGGTAGATAACGAGCTGACTCTCTTCTTCCCTGTGCAGCTCAGAGAGGTAGACCGTCCGGATTTTCGATGGAGAATCCTCCTGCGCGTCGCAGAAGGAGGTGAAGTCGTGTTCACCCAGAAAACAGCGAGCGGCCGAAGACATGTTTTCCAGATTGAGCCCGTAAGGAACATGGAACACATGGCGACGCCGGAAGGGAGAGTTGACGGGCCGCAGAAGGATCGAATAGGAATACTGCTTTGATTTCGCCGAATAGCGCGCATGAAAGGTTGAATCCACTTCCCGGCAATCATAAACCCGGATGTCCTCCGGTAAAAGCTCGTTCAAGGCGTGCTGAAGCTGGCGTGCCGGGATAATGGAAGAGGTCCTAAAGTGTGCCACTTGGCCGCGGGCGTGCACCCCGGCATCGGTGCGACCCGATCCGTAGACATGAATTTCTTCGTTGCACAGTTTTTTCAATGTCTCCTGGATCGATCCCTGGACCGTTTTCAGCAGAGGTTGAACCTGCCATCCATGAAAGTTCGTGCCATCATAGGCCAAGACCAATTTGATATTTCTCGGCTCTTGAGCGAGAGGGATCTCGGAGTAAGGGAGGGCACTGGTTTGATGGGATTCGGTCTGCGACGGCACGGGGTCCTCGATCAGACTTGTTTGGCCGGATGGAAGCGGGATTGCTAGAGTCTGCTGCCCGGTTTGTGGATCGGGATTTTCTTCTGACACAGCGGACAGTTCGCCGGTGCAAAACTCTGCACGGCAAGCGTGACCAGCGTATGGGTTGGCACCGTGAAGTCCTTCAAGGCGGTTCCCCCACTACGATCTACCAGGGCCCCGACGCCGACCACCTTTCCACCGGCCCGCTCCACAGCCGATGCAGTCTCCCGAGTGGAAAGTCCTGTCGTTATCACGTCTTCCACGATGAGGGTCCGGTCGCCTGCCTGTAACGAGAAGCCCCTTCGCAGCGTCATTGTGCCCTTGACGCGCTCTGCAAAAATGGCCCGTGTGTGGAGTGCGCGAGCGACCTCATGAGCGACAAGAATGCCGCCAATGGCCGGGGCCGCAATCGCAGCGATGGGTTCGAGTCCTACAAAACACTTTCCCAGGGCGGCCCCAAGTTGCGAGGCCAGCTTGGGATCCTCCAGGACTAAAGCGCACTGGAAATACCGATCGCTGTGGAGGCCTGAAGAAAGCTCGAAATGGCCCTCCAGAAGGGCCCGGGACTGGCGGAACAGCGCGATGATCTCTGCTTCGGTCATAACGGAAGACAGCACGGCGAAGCTTAAAGAGAAGGGCTGTAATTGTCAAGAAGGATGAAACTTATCCCCTTCATCTGTCGTATAATGCCTCAAGACGGCTCTCGAATCCTCGTCGAATGCGTTTAATTCAGCAATCCATCCCAACTGGAGATTTGTAATGGAAAAGCGAAAAGGTAGAATTGGCCCAGGTAAGAAGCTTCTGGTGCTGCTCGTCGTTGTTTTCATCATTGCCTTGGAAGCCGGAATGACGACAGCCCAAACCCCCTTCCCGATGCCCGGTTATTTCAGGAACAACATGTTTAACCGGGACTTTGTCACTCCGGGGAAGGAGCGTATCTCGGATTTGATTGAACGCCTGACCAAAGAGGGCAAGGTAACGCTTTCTGAGGCAGACGTGATTGCGGTAGCGCTTCAGAACAACCTGGAGATCCAGGTTCAGCGCGAGACGGTCCCCCCAGCGGACTATGATGTCCTCAAAACCTACGGCCCCTTTGATCCAATCTTCGCCGCCTCGGCAAACAGCGACCGACGCCTCTCCCCCTCCGCGAACTTCCTTCAGAGTGGCGTGTTTGGTCAGGTTGTCCCGATCAGCAGTCTGAATCAAACTTTCAATTTTTCATACCTTCAGGCGTTTCAGACCGGAACGAATGCAAGGATCGATTATACCGACTCCAAAGCCTTTATCAGCAGCCGGCTGGCCAGTCTGAATCCCTCGATTACCTCCGCCTTACGACTGAGTTTCACGCAGGCCCTCTTGAAGAATCGGGGCATTGGAGTCAACTCCGTCCCCATTAAGATCGCCAAGAACAGCCGGGATATCACCAAGGAACAGTTTTCGTTGACGGTGATTAGCATTATGAACCAGGCGTTGAATCTCTATTGGGAGGTCGTGTTTGACCGCGAAGATGTCCGCGTAAAGTCGGCCTCACTCGATCTCGCCATAAAGACCAACGAAGACAACAAGCGGCAAGTGGAGATCGGGACATTGGCGCCGATTGACGTGGTTCAATCCGAG
>JBAVHJ010000451.1:0-20615 GCA_049685715.1 Terriglobia bacterium
TTTGCTGCTGCTGCTTCTCCACGCGCAGCTTTCGGATTTGCTTGGACGTGGATTCAAGGATGTCGACGTGCAACCCATCGAGGTCGAGATGTTCGCCGGATTGCGGAACGCGACCAAGCTTGGAGACCACGAATCCGGCGATCGTGGAATAATCCTCGTCGCTGATCTCCATGTTTAACAACTCCTCGACCCGGCCAATGGGGAGATTTCCGGAGAAGATATACTTGTCGTCACTGATTCGAATGAAGGCGTCTGTTCGTTCTTCGTCTTCATCGTGAATTTCACCCACGATCTCTTCCACCAGGTCTTCGATCGTGACCAGGCCGGCTACACCACCAAACTCATCAATCACGATCGCCATTTTGATCGTCTCATTCTGCAATTCCCTCAGGAGATTGGCCACAGGCTTGGTCTCGGGCACAAAGAGAACGGGGCGGACAACCGTCTTCACCAGACGATGGGGTTCACCCTTCTCAAGCTCCACGAGCAAGTCCCGGACAAAGACAATGCCCAGAATATTATCGACATTTTCATGGAAGACCGGAATCCGGGAATGTTTTTTGGCCACAATCAAATCCTGAGCCTGTTCCAGGGTCGCAGTATCCTCGATGGCCACGATCGCAGTTCGTGGCGTCATCGAGTCCTTTGCCAGCTTGTCTCCAAACTCCACGACCGATTGGATGAGCGCGCCGTCAGATTCTTCAATAATCCCTTCTTCCTCGCCCACGTCCAACAAGGCCTGGATCTCTTCGGGGTTGGCGGCTTCGGTGGAATTCGCCTTGGGCATTTCCGGCTCTTCGAAAACACGCAGGGCTTTCAGGAGGAGTTCGGCAATGGGGAGCGCGATCGCAAAGAAGCCTTGGACCAAAGGAAACAACCGCAACAGGATACGGTCGGGATTGCGGGTGGCGACGAGCCGGGGAAGGAACTGGTGAAAGATCGCGATGAGAAAAACAAGCGTTCCGAAAGTCTCCATGAAAGCCAGATGAAACAGGCGCTGATGGGTGAAATAGAGTGAGGCGAGCAGATAGACGATGAGCACAAGGCAGGTTTGCGAGCCCGTGGAAAGGGCGATGCGCCTCTGCTCCCGCTGTTCGACCAGTTGCAAGAGGAACGCGGTCCGGGGATTCTTTTCCTCTTCCGCCAGCAGTCGGGCGCTGATTTTTCCGAATGAGGCCAGGGCCACCTCCATCACGGCAATCAGGGACCACAGCGTCAGCACCATGAGGAATAGAAGGATTTGCAAGACATTCATAAAAGTTGCGCCCGCAGCGCATATTCCTTGCGATTCATGACTCCGCCATCGGTCTCATGATCGAATCCCTTCAGGTGGAGTACCCCATGGATGATCAGGAACTTGATCTCTAGTGGCAAGGCATGACCTTCGGCTTCGGCTTGCTGCCGGGCTGTTTCGGCCGAAATGACAATCTCTCCAAGGGAGGGGACTTCACCGCCGGCAAAGTGGTTCCACGATTCCTTTTCCCTGCCCGCCGGAAAGGAGAGGACATCGGTTGCCCGATCTTTTCCCCGGAAGCGGCGATTGAGGGCCTGTATGGTTCGATCACTCACCACGGTAATGGTGAAATCCGCCTCATCGTGTCCGATGGCCTCGGCCAACCTCCGCAGGAACGGACGGAACTCCCGTGCATCAATTCGAACACGTCTTTGTCGGTTAAAGAGAGGCATGATCCGTCTTTCGGCCCCGGCGCCAAAAGCTTGCCATGACATTATCTCATAGATTGCGATTTGGAATTTCCAGGGAGAGTTAAAGTGGTGGCCAGGCTGGCGATCCCGGCCGGAGTCTTTCGGCCCCTTTCGGGAACGCCAAAGCGCGACGAAGCAATCGGGCCCGTGTTGAGGATGTCTTCATACTTCAGGTTCCCATCAGACCGACGAGGCTTCATCCGCGGTCACTTGACTGAAATCGAACCCGGGATAGGCAATCCGTTCATGATAAATACCTGCCAGGGTTCGCGTAAAGGCCTGTTTCGCCACCGAGATCTCATTCAGTGTGAGTTGAGACTCATCGAGCTGATGGTCCATCATGAACCGGCTGACAATGCGATCCACCACATTCTGCAATCGCCCGGGATTGGGATTCTCCACGGTCCGCGCCGCCGCCTCAATGGAGTCTGCCAGCATGATCAGCGCCGCTTCCTTGGACCGCGGACGCGGTCCCGGGTACCGGAACTGTTCCTCGGAAATCCCGACTTCATCGGCGTCTTGATCTGTCCTTGCCTTGTGGTAAAAATAAGCTACCAGGCTGGTCCCGTGATGTTGTGGGATGATGTCGGTCACCCGTCGGGGCAGATGGATCCGTTTCGCAATGGCCAATCCCTCCTTGACGTGGTCAATGATCACCAGGCTCGACATATTGGGCGCCAGTTGCGAATGCCGTTGAGTCGCCTCCTTTGAATTCTCGATGTAGTAATTAGATTTTCCAATCTTGCCTATATCGTGATAGAGACAGGCCACGCGGGCCAGGAGGGAGTTGGCGCCGATGCCTTCAGCCGCAGCCTCTGCGAGGATGCCCACGAGAATACTGTGGTGGTATGTCCCCGGAGCCTCGGCGGCCAGTTTACGCAGAATGGGCAGATTCAGATTGGAAAGCTCCAGGAGGCGGACGTCGGTGCAGATATCGAAGACATTTTCGAACAGAGGCAACAGCAAGGACACCAGTCCGGCCACGAAAAATCCGCCCACCATGGCATTTCCGAAATCAAAAAGGAGCATCTGCCAGCCATTCGGTCGTTCTCCCAGAAGCGTCAAACCTGCCACGATTACGAAATTGGATGCCCCCACGATCAAGCTGGCTTTAAGGACGGCGTTGCGATCGCGGTATTGGCGCACCGCATAGATCGCGGCGAGGCTGGAAACCAGCGAGTAGATAGCAAGCAAGGGAGAGCGCCCAAGGTACCCCACAAACATTGAAAAGACGACGGCGTAGATCATCCCCACGCCACTGTCCAGCAACAGCGTGACAAGCATCGCTCCCGCAGCAAAGGGGATTGAGAATTTGGAGGATACGGCATCGTTAAAAGGAGGGAAGGCGAAATTCTGGTTGATTACATCAAACGTAAAGAGAAGGATCCGGGTGAGCACCAGGATCACCACAAACGATAGAATGACCAGAAGGAACTGCCGTTGCGGGCTGATGCCATCACTGCCCCGCTGCGAGAGAAAATGCCAAATGAAAAACGACAAAAGGACGACGGCCATATACAGACCGGCGAAGTATTCGGGCCGGCGGCGGTGTGATTCCAATTCCCGCATCGCCTGCAAGGCCTCGACCACCTCCGAGGTGATCGGTTGGCCGGTTCGCAAGAGCCGGGTCCGGCGGGGAAGGTGGATCTGCACAGGGTGGACCTCCTGCGCGGCTGCCTTCTGCCGGGCGAGTGTTTCATGCGCGTTGTAAAGCCCATTGAGGGTGACCAGGTTTTGGGCCGCCGTGGAGAATTCATCCCTCACCTCGGCCGGCAGGAGGTTCGCCTGCGACAACTGGTCATGCAGCCGCTCCCGCGATCGCACCAGGGACGCGTTCGGAGGAACGCTGGCGAGAAGGGTCTCACCGCTCCGGTCGATGTTGAGCAGGGCAATCTTGGCGGAGGGGGGAGCGGCCTCCAGGACTTCACTATGGTTCAAGACACCCTCTCGCATGATCTCCTGCAAGACCCCCCGCAGGGGCAACTCCAGCGCCTCATCAAAGTGACGAGCAGACAAGGCACGCAAGAGCGATGAGGAGGCAGGCCGACCAAACTCACTCTCAAAGGTCTTTGCGAGGGCGGCTTGCTTCTTCTCCTCAGGACCGGGGGTTGCCAGGAGGGTGCGGGATTCGGTGAAGAACTCATGGAGACGTTGCAGTGTCACCTTCAAAACCGTGGGATCATAATCATAGACCACCGGGACATTCGAGACCGCCTCATCTTGCTGGAGCTTGGTCAGTTCCTCATTCGTGATGATCAAGTCGTCCGAGGTGATCAGATCGCTTGCCGCAAGGTCACCCACTTTATAGTGAGGGATGGGAGTCAGGGAAATTCTTGCGAGCAAGAGAACCACCGCGGCGATGAGGAGCATTGCGATCAGGAGGTCCGGGAGGGTGATCGTGCTAGACAGTGTATGCAGGAGTCGGAGGGGGAGAGGAGAACGAGCGCGGGTTTGCTTTTGTAGAGCCGAAAGGCTCGTGGGGAAGGGACTTTCACTCCCTGCCGATCCCTTGGGATCATCGGCAGGACTTGAGGGGCGATCATTCATGAATTCGCCTCGAGGAAATCGATCGCTCAGCGGGGCCGCTTGACTCCGGGCCGGAGCCATCCAATGGCGAGGGTTGACTCCCATTTCCGATCAGGTTCCGGGAAAGATTGTAGGCTTCGTAGGCTTTGATAATCTCTTGGACGAGGGCATGGCGAACGACATCCTTTTCGTTAAACCAGACGAAGGAAATTCCGGCGATGTTGGAAACCACGTCGATGGCCTCCACCAAACCGGATCGCTTGGTACTGGGAAGGTCAATCTGAGTGATGTCTCCCGTGATGACCGCCTTGGAATTAAACCCGATACGGGTCAGGAACATCTTCATTTGCTCGGGGGTGGTGTTTTGCGCCTCGTCCAGGATGACAAACGATTCGTTCAGGGTCCGTCCGCGCATGAATGCGATGGGTGCCACTTCGATCACGTTCTTTTCCAGGAACCGGTCCACCTTATCACGCTCTGACAAATCGTAAAGCGCATCATAAAGGGGTTGGAGGTAAGGGTCGACCTTTTCCTGCAAAGTGCCAGGCAAAAAGCCCAGCCTCTCTCCCGCCTCCACAGCGGGGCGCGCCAGGACAATCCGGCTCACCGTGCGGTTTTGTAAGGCAGCCAGCGCCAGGGCGACGGCCAGGTAGGTTTTCCCCGTGCCAGCTGGTCCCACCCCGAAGACAATGTCATGGCTTTCGATCGCCTCAATGTAGAGCCGTTGATTCAAACTCTTCGGCGCTACCTGTTTCTTACCATAGGCGCGTGTTCGAAGGCTGGAGGCGATTTCACGCAACGAGCGGGTCGGATCATCGACCGCGATTTTCAGGAGGGACTCGACCTCTCCATTGTCGAGACGAATCCCGTCGGTCGCCAGTTGCGCGTAGCCCCGGAGAATCTCTTCAGCGGCCACCACACCACCATCGTCACCAATTATCTCGATATTGCCGTTTTGAGTTTGGATTTGAACGTCGAATGACTTTTCGAGGAAGCGGATATTGCGATCATAGGTGCCGAACAGGGACTGAAGTCCTTGCGTGATAGTAATGCTTTTCTTCATCGAATCAGACGAGCGGCACCTCGCTGGCTAGCATCCTTCTTCAACAGAGCAAGAAGATCGGCGGAGCAGAATACTATTCGGCAATGAGGTCAGAATGCCGGTCAACCAGTCCTAAATCGAGGCTACACCACGGCCCTTGGAGTGTCAACAAGAAATGTGCTCGTTGACTTTGGCGCAATTCTATTGTAGTTTAACGTGTTTTAGATAACGGAATCCACGAGGTCTATCTCTAAGTGGCTGAATAAAGAAAGGATAAAGCTGGGCAATGGCGACTCACAAATCTGCCTTGAAAAGGGTCAGACAGACCCTGCGTCGAACTCAAGTTAATCGTCGGAATCTCAGTCGATTGCGAACTCAAATCAAATCACTTCGGAAGATTATGGCCTCGGGCAATGCCGAGGAAGCCGGCAAGTCTCTGAAGAGTGCTATTTCACTCATCGATGCTTCTGTGACTAAAGGCGTGGTCCATCGAAACGCCGCAAATCGCTATAAATCACGCTTGACCAAGAGAGTGAATGCCTTGCGCCAGAAAGCCTCCCCGGCGGCATGATCCCGCGTTTTGAAAGATCCTCCCCGATCGATTCATTGCGGCGGCAAACAACACCTTGATGCGGTCCTGCTGAATTCCTTCACGAAAAGGGATAGCCTTCGGGTTTGTCCCGGCGGACTCCATTCGCCCGTGGTTCTAACGGGAACACTCAGGGGCCACCCCCCTTGTGCTCCCTCTTCTATGTCCCGCGATGAGCCGATGGGACTATAGAACCTGTGAAGCGGGCGTCCCCGGGATGAGCTCGAAGACGAAAAATTCACACCACAGATGCGCATTAACGGAAGAGCTCTTAATGGAACGATCCAAGGAGGCCAGTTTTCTGAATCCCTCGAGGATCTCTTGACGGGTAAATTTCTTCTCCTGCTGGATAAGTCGTTCCGCAAATTCGCGGGGAACGCGTAATCGGCCTGCCGCTTCCCAGGCGTTGAGCCGGCGCTTCTGGTCTTTCAGAACCAGAAGTTGGCGATAAAGTCGGGCGAGCCAGAAGAGCACCTGTGTGGCCTCGGTATCCTGCTCAAACAGGTTACTCAAGATCGAGAGCGACCGCGGTCGATCGCGGCGATTAATGGCGTCGACCAGATCGAACACGCTGTTAACACGAGTCCGGAACATCAACATTCCGACATCATCAAGGGTGATGCGCCTCCGCGCGCCAATAAAACTGAGGGCCTTCCGCATCTCCTGCTCCAGCATGGTCATATTCTCCCCGACCGCATCCACCAATTCCTGGACGGCATAGGGTTCGATGGTGACCCCCTCCTGCTGCACCCGTTCAACGAACCACTGAAACACCTCGTTTCTAGGAAGTGGGGCACAGTCAATCGTGCACGAATTCCGCTGGATCAGTTGAGTAACCCGCTTGCGACCATCGAGTTTCTCAGCCATGATCACAAAGTAGGTCTGAGGATTAGGATCTTTAAGGTACCGCTCCAATGCGTTCTCATCTTGTTCCTTGATCTGGTTTTCGCGGAGCCGATCGAATTCACGCACGACGATGATCTTGCAAGGCGCCAGGAGCGAACTGGTGGCCGCCGCGTCGATGGCCTCTTCCAAGCGTGATTCCGTCAGGTCAAAGATAAACGTTGAGAACGGAGCCTTTTCCTCGCCGAGGAGAATGGCCTTGAGGGAGGCGAGAACCTTGTCATGGAAATAGGTCTCTTCTCCGAGGAGCAAGAGATTAAGCGGGATTTTTTTGCGTGAGAGGTCAACTAGAAAATCCCGGGCGGTTAATTTCCGAGCACTTGGCATAATTAGAGATCGAGAGAACGTTGTTTCCTTAACAGGGAAACCACCCCGAACGCCGGTCCCATTTAGCAAAAATCACATTCTCGCAGGACTTCTCATCCCGGGATCGGTCGAGCAAAACCCCTCAGTACCCGGACAAACTACCTACCCCGTCGAACCCTCCCAGCAGGTCACGCCGAAACGCTGCGTCAGTTTAGACACGATTCAACTCAAAGTCAATTTCAGAGCCCCTTGCCTCTCTGATGTGCGTCCCATCACGTCCGCCGGGGCCGCAATAACAACGAATGGAGGCGGACAGGCAGGCCCCGATCGGCTTTCCGGGTCGGTGAGTCCCTGTTCAGCCCAGGGGTTTGCTCCGGGGGAGAGAGGACACCTTTGGTGCTCATGTGGCGCTATGTGAATATCTTGTAAAGATTTGGGGGTAGCTTGAATGTGACCGAAATGAGCGCTCCTGTGATCCTCTGGAGTTGAGTTGGGGTGAGGTGAGGAGAGAGGCTAATGACAAATAGACACGAGATCTACCGACGTTATGAAAAGATCTTCGTCCTCGCCTACGCGATCGCTATCGCGCTCATTCTCCTGTTGGCGCATTTCCCCGGATCACAGGTAGTGAGCCTTCCCGGGCTCTATAAGTGGGGATTGGCAGTTGTTATTTTCAACATCGTCTTTTATTTCCTGGTTCCGGAGCGATACATTGGCCGTACTAAAACTCTGATCGGAACCTCCTGCGCCGTGTTCTTCATCACCGTGGCGCTGTGTTATTCGGGGTACGATCAAAGTCCCTTCTTTTTCCTTTATTATCTGGCGATTCTCACAAGCGTCCTCTACCTGGGCCCACGCGAGACCATTGTCTTTTCCACGGTGATTGCCGCCTGTTACTTGTTTATGTCAAGTCTTGCCGGTCATCCCCTCTTTTCGCTCACCAGCTTGGGATTTGTCCAGCTGATCAACCTGGCGGGTCTGGCGTTGATGTCGATTTTCGGGTCCGTGCTGGCCAACCTGATCCGGGAACGGGAAAGGCTGGCTCGATCCAAAGCAGAAAAGTTTTCAGCGCTCAGCACATTGACTCAAAAACTGACCTCCACCCTGGACGACGGGAAGATCCTGGAACATGTAGTGGATTCGATCTGTCAACTCTTGAATGTGCCGATGTGTTTTCTCTGGACCCTGGACGACGACTCGGGGGATCTCAAGGCGCGGGCGATTCGAACACCTGCCACGTTGCCCGACGAAGCCTGCCGGCTAAAGGCTGGAGAAGGCCTGGTCGGTTGGGTGGCAACGCATCACGAGATGATCGTTCTAGAAAATGTTTTGGGGGACACGCGCCTGCAATTTCGCGACATTGCGAAACAGCAGGGAATCGTTTCTTACATGGCGTTTCCCTTGCAGTTCGGCGAGCGGCTGCTGGGTGTCTTGGAAATCGCCACCCATCGTCGTCGTCGATTCACGATGGATGAGATTGCCTTCTGCCGCTCCTTTGCTGCCCAGAGCGCGATCGCACTCAACAATAGCCGTCTTTTTGCCCAGGAAAACGAGCGCGTCCGCCGGCTGGCTTCGCTAAAGAAATATCGCGACGCGATTCAGATGTCGGAGGAAGAAAATGCGGTGACCAGTGCGCTCACCCATGCCTTGGACAGGGAGTTCGACCTGAATCAGATCATTGTTTTGAAGAAGAATCCCTCTGCCCGGTGCCTCGAGCTGAAGAACATGCGAACGCCCCCGGCCCCTGATTCTCTCCTTACCGTCTTGGATGAGCCCGAAGACTGTCGGGCGCTGAGGTCGAGCCGTCGCTTCCTTGTGAACAAGAAGTCTCAAGACTCCCCGTGCCCGCAGAATTGCCATGATGACGCGGCTCGGAGCTATCTCTGCCTGCCGCTCATTATCGGGGGGACGGTGACGGGCGTCGTTCATCTCAATAGTCAAAAAGAACAATACTGGTCCCCTGAGCAATGCACCTATGCGGAATCCTTTGTCGATCAAACCGCTCCCATTCTTTCCAGTCTGAATTCGCTGCGACAGGCAGAGCAACGGGCCATCATCGATTCTCTGACGAGCTTGTACAACCGCAGATTTCTGTTTGAATTCATGCAACAACAGATCGTTCAGTCCCGACGCTACAATCAGTCGCTGTCCATCCTCATGCTGGACTTGGACCACTTCAAACGGGTCAACGACACCTATGGCCACGAGTCCGGGGACATCGTTCTCAAGCTCTTCGCGTTGCGGCTGAAGGAGAGCTTGCGGATTAGCGACATTGCGGCTCGCTATGGGGGGGAAGAGTTTGTCGCCGTCCTCCCGAATACAAGTCTGAAGGGGGCCATGGATCTAGCTGAAAAAATACGACTCGTGACAATGGACGTGAACCTGGCGCAATTTTTGCCGGATCTTCCCAGCATCAGCGTCAGTATCGGAGTCGCCTGTTACCCCAATCATGGAAGGACGATCGAACAACTGCAACGCGCCGCAGATACGGCGCTTTACCAGGCGAAACAGGCAGGCCGTAATCGGGTGGTGAGTGCCGAGTTCCATTTGACTAAAATGCCGGTAGAGTTGCCCCTCAGCCCGCCGGTTTGAGAAACAACTGTAAAAGTACTTCTCCGTTCGGGTCCAGAAGTGGGACCCAGCGGCCCTCCCCGAACGGTGTCATGTTTTGTAGGTTTGATCTGAACGGTCGCACCTGCAGTCAGAGTGATTCAAGTGCGGCTTGTCTGACCGGAAATGGCAAGGCAATTTTGGGAAGGAACCCCACTGTGTTTGGGTTTGTGCAGCCATGAGTTTAACACCGAAAGAACACATTCTGATCGTCGATGATGAAGAAGCCGTTCGACTCCTCCTGGAGGAGTCCTTAAATGGCCAGGGCTATCAGACAAAAGCGGCCAGCAACGCCTCCGAAGCACTGGCCGCGTTATCGACAAAGCACTTCGATCTCGTCCTCTCAGACGTGCGCATGCCCGGGATGGATGGGCTCGGGTTGCTGGCAGAGATCGGGAAAAAGCATGAGGATGTGGGTGTTCTCTTGCTGACCGCTTGCGAAGACGTATCGATGGCCGTTCGGGCGATGAGGATGGGAGCGCTCGACTACGTCGTTAAACCCTTGCGGCTTCATGAAATCAACCAGACGATTCAGAGAGCGCTGGATCGCCATCAGAAGGGCCTCGACGAACGTCGCTATGTCATGCACATGGAAGAAGTCGTCAAAGAGCAGACCGTGGAACTCCGGAGGACCTTTGAGCACATGCAGGACTCTTCGGAAACCGCGTTGGAAGCCCTGGTCGCAGCCCTCGATGCAAGGGAACATGAAACCCAGGCCCATTCCAAGCGCGTCATGGAGTATACCCTTCATCTGACGCGAATCATGGCCATGGATGACACGCTGCTCCCGGATGTCTCGCGCGGGGCCATGCTCCACGACGTCGGCAAGATCGGCGTGTCGGATAATATCCTGCTGAAACCAGGCCGACTGACAGAGCTGGAGTGGGTTGAAATGCGAAAGCACCCTCAGACGGGGTACTGGATTCTGGGCGGCATCCCGGGACTCAAAGTCGCGGCCGAGATCGTTCTGGCTCATCAGGAGAAGTATGATGGGACAGGCTATCCCCGGAAACTGAAGGGGGAAGACATCCCTCCGGCAGCCCGGATTTTTGCAGTGATTGACTGTTTTGATGCCATCACATCCGATCGTCCTTATCGGAAAGCTGCGGACTACGAAACAGCCCGCGAGGAAATTGTCCGCTGTTCGGGGACCCAGTTTGATCCATACGTGGTGAAACACTTTCTTAAGGTTCCTGTAGAAACGTGGACGGAAATTCGGCAGAGGACTCTCCCCGAAAAAAGAACTGCGGTGAGCCGGGTAAATTGATCGTCCCCCAACTGCGGTGTGCTGTGCTGCCCCTTTATCGAATCCCCCAACCTTTGAGATCTTCCTCCCCTGCAAAGCTCGCTCTGAACTCCGAGGTTGAGATCGGGCTTTCGAACCGCGCCTAGGCGAAGTCCAACCTCCCCTCGGTGGGAGATTCGGCCCCCTCGATTTGTTTCTCCGGGATGTTCCCTTGAGGAGCCTTGGAGATCTCGTGGACCGGACGGACTCAATCCTTTCCCTATTGTTCAAATTTCGAAATTCAGGTTAAGATGAATTTCGATGAGTGCTTCCGAAACCTTTCCAACATTGTTTAAGGATTTGAATCCTGAGCAACGCAAGGCCGTAGAACTTGTGGATGGACCTTTGTTGATTCTGGCGGGGGCGGGCAGCGGAAAGACGCGTGTCATCACTTATCGTATCTCGCACCTGATTGAAGGCTGTGGGGTGCGGCCGGAAAATATCCTGGCAGTGACGTTCACAAACAAAGCCGCAGACCAGATGAAGGAACGGGTCTCCCGCCTGCTTCAGGGACGACATTCTTCCAGTCCACTCATCTGCACCTTTCACTCCTTGTGTGTCCGAATCCTCCGCAGGGAGATCGAGAAGCTGGATTACTCCCGGGATTTCAGTATTTATGATGAGGCCGACCAGGAAAGTCTCATCAAGACGTGCCTTAAGGAAGTGGGTCTTGACAGCAAGGCATTGACGCCCCGGTCTGTGCTGGTGCAGGTCAGTCATGCCAAGAATCATTCCATCTCTCCGGAACAATTTTACGCCATGGCGTCCGACCCGCGGCGGGAGCAGGTGGCCATTTTGTACGAGCTCTATGAGAAGAAACTCAAAGGATCCAATGCCCTCGATTTTGATGATCTTCTGTTGCGTACGGTTGAGCTACTGGGCGAGTTTAAGGACGTACGCGATCGATACAACGAAAGATTTCAATACATCCTGGTGGATGAATACCAGGACACCAACCAGGCGCAATACCGGATTATCCGTCATCTGACCCGCTCCCGGCAGAACCTGTGCGTGGTCGGAGATGAAGACCAGTCGATCTATCGCTGGCGAGGCGCGGATATTCAGAACATTTTGAACTTTGAACAGGATTTTCCCAGCGCCACGCTCATCAAACTGGAACGAAACTATCGCTCCACCCAGGTGATCCTGGACGCAGCCAGTGCCGTGGTGTCCAACAATGTGTCTCGAAAGGGGAAGTCCCTGTGGACGGACCGCAAGGAAGGTGAACGGATCGGCTCCTTTGAAGCCCCTGATGCGGAAAGTGAAGCAGTGTATGTCGCCAGGAGAATTCAGGAGTTCAGAGAGAAACCGACGGAAGGTAAATACGCGGTCCTTTACCGGACCAATGCCCAGTCGAGATCCTTCGAGGAGGCATTCCGGCGCTTTGAGATTCCTTATCATATGGTGGGGGGATTCAGCTTCTATGATCGAGCGGAGATCAAAGACATCCTTTCCTACGTCAGGTTCTGCGTGAATCCCGGGGACTCTGTAAGTCTGGAGCGGATTGTCAATACTCCGGCCCGAGGGATCGGGCGTTCCACTTTGGAAGTGGTCAGCCAACTGGCTCGTGAGCACGCCATCAGCCTGTGGACGGCCATCGGCACGGTGCAGGACCGCCATACCCTCTCCGATCGGAGTGTGACCGCCCTGAAAAGATTCCAGACTCTGATCGGAGAGATCCGGGAAAAGCTTGAAGAGCGTTCATTGCCGGATCTGATTCGGTTCATCATGGAGGCCTCCGGCTATCGGCAGATGCTTCTGGATGAGGACACGGACGAGGCGCGGTCCAGGATAGAAAACCTGAACGAGTTGATGAACGCGGCAGCGGATTCCATGGAGCGGGGAGAGACGTTGCGAGAGTTTCTGGATCATGCCGCCCTGGTGTCCGATCAAGACAGCTTTGACGAGAAGGCCCCTGTTTCGCTCATGACGATCCACAGCGCCAAGGGTCTTGAGTTCCCCGTTGTTTTTGTCGTAGGGCTGGAAGAGGGGTTATTTCCTCACAGCCGGTCAATGATTGCGCAGGAGGAACTTGAAGAAGAGCGGCGCCTTTTTTACGTGGCGATGACGCGGGCCCAGAACCAGTTGTTCCTGACTCGAGTTCGGATGCGGAGGTTTCACGGAGCGGATTCCTCTGAGGTGACCGAACCGTCCCGCTTCCTGGGGGAAATCCCGTCTCTGCTCTTGGAGGATGTCTCGCGGGTGTTTCCTTCACCCAAGTTGCGGAGGGTGTACGAGGGGCCGACTTATGATACGGTTGACCATATCAAGCAGGCTCTCGAGGGGCGTGTGAACCGGGCCTCCGGTGGGGCATCCGGCCGTTCCCCTGTGCTGGCGCCGTTTTCAAAGCCGGGGAGCACCCGATGGAAATCGAAGTTCCAACTCGGCAGCCTGGTGAAGCATCCCAAGTACGGGATTGGGACGGTGCTTCGAAGTGAGGGTGAGGGCGATGCGCTTAAGTTGAGCGTTAACTTCCAGCGGTACGGCTTGAAAAAGCTGGTTGAGAAATACGCTGGGTTGGAAGAAGTCTAGCCTTGATGATCCTCGGGGGATCGCTTCCTCGGCAGGGGGGGGCCCTTGGGCCTCGAGGAAGAAGACAGGGGCGGGCCGGCGACTGGCGCCGGGAATTGCGGGCATGGAAAATCGAATGGGTCAAGGAGGATCGTGGCCTCATTACTCTTTCACAAGAAGACAGTCGATCGAATCCTGCGCGAAGCCGAAAAGCCGGAGCATCAACTAAAACGCGTTCTCGGTCCCATCGCCCTCACAGCCCTGGGGATTGGAGCCATTATCGGGGCAGGAATTTTTGCCACCACAGGGACTGCAGCGGCGGGGGACTCGATCCGTGTCGGGGCAGGCCCGGGGCTGATCCTCTCGTATTTCTTGACCGCGGTGGCGTGCGGGTTCTGTGCTCTCTGTTACGCCGAGCTGGCGTCAATGATCCCGATTGCGGGCAGCGCCTACACCTATGCTTATGCCACGCTGGGGGAGTTTGTCGCCTGGGTGATCGGGTGGGACCTCATCCTCGAATACGCCGTGGGAAACGTGGCGGTGGCCGTCAGCTGGTCGGGCTATTTTCAGGATCTATTGCGTGGGCTGGGAATCGAACTCCCGAAGTGGGTGGCGACCAATTACAATACGGCGATTCGTTCACCGGAGATTCTCTCATCCGCGCCTCACCTCTTCGGCATCCCTCTCTTTATCAATTTGCCCGCAGTGGTCATTGTCGCCGCGATTACGGCGCTGCTCGTCGTCGGCATCAAGGAATCCTCCAATTTCAATTCCGTGATTGTGGGGATCAAACTGGTGGTGGTCGTGGGATTCGTTGTTGTCGGCGCGAGATTTGTTAAGCCGGAGCACTGGCAGCCCTTCATGCCCAATGGGTGGACCGGCGTCCTCACCGGGGCCTCTCTCGTTTTCTTTGCCTACATTGGGTTTGACGCCATTTCGACCACGGCCGAAGAGTGCCGGAATCCACAGCGCGACCTGCCCATCGGGATGATTGCGTCATTGATTGTTTGTACCCTTCTTTATGTCGCCGTCACCGCCGTGCTGACCGGGATCGTTCCTTATCAGCAGTTGGGGACGGCCGAACCTCTTTCAACGGCCTTGCGCCTAATCCATCTGAACTGGGCCTCTGGAGTCGTCTCCTTTGGAGCGGTGATTGCCATGACCGCGGTTTTACTGGTCTTCCAGATGGGGCAACCGCGAATCTTTTTTTCCATGTCCCGGGATGGCCTGCTGCCCAAGAAATTTTCACACGTTCATCCGCGTTTTCGGACTCCGCATGTAACGACGATACTGACGGGGGTTGCGGTGGCGGTCTTTGCCGCCTTTGTCGACATCAATTCAGCGGTTGAGTTCACCAACATCGGGACCTTGTTCGCCTTCATTCTTGTCGCGACGGGGGTCATTGTTCTTCGCTACACCGACCCACACCGGGTGCGACCCTTCCACTGTCCCTGGGTGCCTGTGGTTCCAATTCTCAGCATCATCTCTTGCCTCGTTTTGATGAGTTATCTTCCCTGGATCACCTGGCTCCGCTTCGTGGGATGGTTTATCCTGGGAGTGGTAATCTATTTCCTTTATGGGCAAAAGAATAGTAAACTTCGGGAGCAAGAACGGACTGAGGCGGGGGTCGGTTCCTGAGTAGTTTTCCGGAGGGAGCGCATCTGTTGCGCCTACCAGCAGGGCGAGCGGTTCAACCAGCAGGCCACATATCCCAGAGAGATGAATGTCTGTCCATTTCCGGTCGGTTAAGATGGCTCGCGAGCTGAAGATGGCGCTACTGTTGATTGCGGTGTTGGTGCTCACGACGGCGGCGCCTCTGTGCGCTTGGGGTCCGCGCGCTCACCGCCTTATCACCGAGAAGGCGGTTGACGAACTGCCTGCAGAAATCAAGACTTTCTACATCGCAAACCGGTCCTACCTGGCGGACCACTCCTTCGATGCCAAGAAGGCAGCTGATAAGAGCCGCGCTGAAGCGGTTCGACATTTCATCTATTTCGACCGTTACGGCAAATTTCCATTCCCTCTATTGCCCCACAATTACAACGTCGCACTGCAAACCTATGGCGGATTTAAGCTGAATAAGAACGGAATCCTGCCCTGGTACATTGGTGAGTACCATTTGCGCCTGACCCAGGCCTTTCGATCCCATAACTGGGAGGCGGTTCGTGAGGCCTCGGCCTGGCTGGCCCACTACGTTGCCGATGTAGCCGACCCGTTTCATTTAACTGAGAATGGCAACGGCCAGCTCTCGGGGCAGAACGGGATTGACGATCGGATCGGGACGGGTCTGTTCGACCGCTATGCCAACTTTCTGTTGCTGCGGCCTGCCCCGGTGGAATATCTCAGAGACCCCACCGAAAACGCCTTTCAGCTTGCCCTTCAAAACTTCGTCTGGGTGGATAACTACCTGTGGGCCGACCGGCGCGCGTTCGGTGTGGCAGGCAAATTCAACGATGAGTATTACGAGCGACTCTACAATGACATCGGCTCCATCATCTCGCGCGAGGTTTCTGAGGCCATTCAGAATGTTGGATCCTACTGGTATACCGCGTGGGTGAATGCCGGCAAACCTGCGCTCCCGGCCCAATAGCCCTCCCAATGCCATGTCCTCAGCCGCGGTGGAAATTTCGATTGTCCTCCCTGCTTATAATGAAGCCCAACGAATCTCTCTCTCGCTTGAGCGGATAGCCGCTTACTTCAGCCAGGAACAATCTTCCGTCGAAATCGTGGTAGTGGACGACGGCTCGACCGACCAGACCGTCGACGTGGTTAACGCCCTCGCTGGAAATGATCCCCGGGTGCGTCTGGTGCGCAACGATCGCAACCGGGGGAAGGGATTCAGCATTCGACATGGCGTGCTGGAGTCCAAGGGTGAAATCGTGCTGTTCAGCGATGCGGACCTTTCGTCACCGATTGAAGAATCAAGGAAGATTGTGGATCCCATTCGCAGGGGAGTGCTCGATTTGGCGATCGGCTCGCGGGCGCTTGACCGCAGCCTGATCGGGGTCCGTCAGTCCTGGTTGCGCGAACAATCGGGAAAGGTGTTTAATGCGTTTGTCCGGATCCTGCTGGACCTGCCGTACAGTGACACCCAATGTGGTTTCAAGGCTTTCCGACGAAGCCCCATGATCCCGGTGTTTGAGCGGCAGAGAATCTTCGGGTTCGGATTTGATCCGGAAATGCTCTATCTCGCATCGCTCCGTCACCTTCGCATTGGGGAGATCCCGGTGCGCTGGAATCATGTGGCCGGTTCCAAGGTCCATTTTCTGTCGGATGCCCTGGCCATGTTTTTCGATTTGATTCGGATCCGCTGGAACCACCTCTGCGGAAGATATCGTTGGGAGAAATGACCATGACCCGATTGGGTGTCAATGTGGATCACATTGCAACGCTGCGCGAGGCCCGAAAAACCAACGAGCCGGATCCCGTCACCTCGGCCTTGATGGCTGAGAATGCCGGGGCCGACCAGATAACCGTCCACCTGCGGGGAGATCGGCGGCACATCCAGGACCGCGATGTGGAGCTCCTGCGCGAGTTGGTCAAGACGCGCTTGAATCTGGAAATGGCGGCGACGGCCGAAATGATCGCCTTTGCGCTGGAGGTGCGACCCGATGTCTGCACCCTGGTTCCGGAGCAACCCAACGAAATCACCACGCAGGGAGGGTTGAATTGCGTGGCCCACTTTGATCCCCTCAAGGAAGCCCTCCAGAAATTCCACGAAGGGGGGATGGCCGTCAGCTTGGTCATCGATCCCGAAAGAGACCAGATCGAGGCCGCGCGCGATCTGGAGGTCAAGATGGTCGAACTGAATACCGCGCGGTATTCGGAAGCTTCGCTCTATATCACCCCAGCCAACGAACCTGGAATTGAGTCCGAATTGAGGAAAGTGCGTATGTCGGCGGAGCAGGCTGCGAAATCCGGTCTGCAGGTGCTTGCCGGCCATGGATTGACCTACCGGAATGTGAGACCGATCGTCGCCATCGGGGTGATTGAAGAGCTGAACATCGGTCACAATATTTTGGCCCGGGCATCGCTCGTCGGCCTGGACCTGGCCGTGCGTGAAATGATCGCCCTCCTGAAATAGGTTTCCTACCCGCCTTGTCCCAGTCTCGGGACACCCATCGACCCGCTCCCCCTGGGGGACATCTTGGGGAAGACAAGGGTTTCATCGTAACTAATGGGTTTTTCCTTGACTTTGCTTTTTTGGATTGTGTATTGTCGGGTTACACAGGAAAGGAGGTGGTCCATGTTGCAAGAAGGAATATGTAGTACCAACTATGACCCATGTGAGGTGACTGCGGTTTAGAATGAATCGCCTGAAACCTTGCGGCGGCCAAATGTGTAGGTTGCTGCAGATGGATACCTCCGATCCTCTGGGATGTGAATCCTTTAGGTGGACTGGCATCCATAGATAAGTCTTGGGTTGATTCGTTTACCAGGAGCAGCATGGGAACCAGTCACGGGGCTGTTCCACGGAGTTGATGGACTGACGAACAGCGACCCGACCTGCTCAGGGCAAGTCGATGTCCGTCCTGAAGTTGTTGCGGGCGGCCGATCGATTTGAACCAATCCAAACAGCTTACCGAACCCTCGAAAAGCGATCTCCAGAGTTTTGGAGCGGCGGCGCCTATCGAGGGTTATTTTTTTGTTCCATGAGAGCGGGACGACGAGGCCGTCGTTGGCCGGACAGAGTGAGTAGAGTCCGGTTTCCACCCGGCAAAATAGAGCACGGGATCACCCCGCAGTTTGTATAGGGGAATCGGATAACGGATCACCTCCTCGGCGCCGGCCGCGGCAACCGGTTGTTAGCAGCTCCGAAGCGAATTCAGGGATCCGCGGTTAGTGTTCTTCGATCCCCTTGGGATAACGATCCGCCACAAGATTCAGTCTGACGTTGTGCTCAAGGAGCGCTTTAAGGCCCGCGAGCACCAAAGAAAACCCTTGAGTCGAGTCGGTTACCTGTTTCACGAGTTCGTCCCCGGCGCCAGTGAAGCCGACTTCCGTGATGCTGACGAACGTTGTCCCATCCTTTTGAGGCGCGAAAATCCATTCCACGGTGGTGGGACCACGGTATCCCGGCCACTCGATGACGATGCGCTTGTTCGGTTCGATGGTTTTCACAGTTACCGGAATCGAGATACCATACATTTCCCAATCCCATTGAACCTGTTTGCCGGCCTCGAGCCTTCCGCTGCTCTTGGTGAACCAGAAGTTCGTGGTGATGTCCGGGTTGACAAAGGCCTCGAACACATCGGCGACAGGCTTGCGGATTAGCATTCCGGTTCTTGTCCTCGGCACCTGCTTGAGCTGGAGATTGTCCATACTAACACCTTTGAGCAGCTAAGGCCCAGCATCAGCGGCGCGAGGTACGAGTGTCCGCCTGAATGCGATTGTTAGCGTCATCCGTTTTCCCCGTCTCTCTGATGGTTGAACAGTACTTCGTAATGGCTTCATCCGTATTATTAGGATACTCGTATCCAAGCTGCATCCCAACTTCTCTTGCGAGCTTCCTGAACAGATTAACCATTCGGAAAAACGCTTCCCAGTTCTCCTCGATCCCAGAACCCGCATATGTGGATTCGAGTTCTAACCACGTTTCTGCATCGAGATAGCGCTTAAACCACTTTCCGTAGAGACCCGTACTCACCTTCCAGTCCTGTCGTTGGCCGATATACCATTCCACTAATCGCTGAAGGTAGGAATAACGTAGAACTGTCTCAAACATATATTTTGCGAAAGGCAACTCACCCCGCCAAAGATATTTAGGCACATAGGTGGCCTCCCACCAAAATTCATGAACAAGCGTTTCATATTCCTGCCGGGAAGGTTTCCTGATTAGGTACTTCGAGAAGGTCGGATCGTTGATGTTCGCAGCCAGAGCATCCTTGTCAATGAGTACCTGGTAGCCATTGTCGTAGGCGCTTGGGTCGATCCGATTCTCGTCGGTGATTTGAAAATCGATTCTTACGCCATCTCCAAAAAGAATAAGTCGGGTCAGCCACTTGTCGTCAAATGTTGAACGCGGTTGGAGCGGCCAACGCACCATGATGGAACCGAAGACGTTCAACCAAACATCATCCTCCTTAAAAGGACGGAGATCCGCCACATACAACGCAATGTCGTAGTCCGAGAGAAAGTCGGTTTTCGGCTTAGGATCAACTCGTGAGCCGGTCAAAATTGCAGCTCGAACCAAGTCGTTTCCCTGAGCCCAATGGGCGATCTGCGATAGAACCTCGCTCTCGGTTCGCATGAACATTCCTTATGCGGCGCTAACATTCGCGTTCAGCGGCGCCGCTTAGCGGCGTCCGCTGCACCGTGTTGTTGGGCGGTCCCCTCGCGACCTTCACGTCGAACAGTCAATCCGGCAACGCCTGCGAACAGGACAAGTATCGCGCCCGTGTACCACGCACCGACACTGAAACTGCTTGACCAGTACATCGCGATGACCAGCCCGCCACTCATAATTAAGGCTGCCAATCCTGCGAACAGCCGCATCCCGTAGAGAAAGACAAATGGAATATAGTGCGCTCCCAGTAGGACAATCAACGCCGGATAGAACCAGTTCAAACGATACAGACCGACCGGCAGAAGGAGGGGCATCGAGAAAGGCAAGACGAACGCCACTTGCATACCCAAGTAGCGAAGGGCGTTCTCCGCGCTCAGCGGACCCCTCCCGCCAGCGACACGGATGAGCAACTCCGTGGCCGGGAAAATGAGGAATCCGCCCACGACCAGCGTCGTGATGGCCGCGCGGGGCGTGCTCCATGTCGCCAAGCTCGCTGACACGAGCCACAGCACGCCGGAGACGAGCTGCCCGTAGAACCCCCCGACAAATCTCGTGCGAATCTCTCGCTGTGCATCGCCAATGTCCATCTCGATCAGCCTCCGTGTGGTCGATCTTGGTCCGCCTAACAATGAATGGACAGACTGTAAAGCCGGTCGAGGCAGCCTGTCCACTTCTGTCTAAACCGGTGGCAGACGCGGCTCGTCTGCCTCAACTTATTGGAGTGCCGAAGGTTCTACTCCATTGCCCTCGTCGGGCTTCGCCTTAGGCAGTCTGTATAAACAGACCATCCATCGGACTCCTCACCCCGCGGCCCCCCTTGCTCAGAACATGCGTGTAGATCATGGTGGTGCTG
>JBAVHJ010000452.1:0-3896 GCA_049685715.1 Terriglobia bacterium
TAACAGTTCCGTTCGATTTGCTCCCTGATTTGCAAGGGCCTCAGGATCGCACTTTAAAAAGAGGACTCTGCCCCATGCCGGTATTCGAGCGCTACATTGGCATTGATTATTCTGGCGCAAAAACGCCGACCGCGAGCCTATCGGGCCTTCGCGTGTATGCGGCGGACCGGCGGCTGCCGCCCCAGGAAGTTCCGCCAGCACCCAGCCCACGCAGGTATTGGACGCGCCGAGGAGTCGCGGAGTGGTTGCGCTTCGAGTTATTGAGCGGAAAGCGAAGCGTCGTGGGAATTGATCACGGGTTCTCGTTCCCGCTGCGCTATTTCCAGAAGCACGGGTTGCCCTCGGATTGGCCGGCATTTCTGGATGACTTCCAGCACCACTGGCCTACTGACGGGGATTACATCTATGTGGATTTTGTGCGGGATGGCCAATGTGGGCAGGGTGCAAAGCGAACTGGCGACCCCACATGGCTGCGGTTGACTGAGCAGTGGTCGGCAGCGGCTAAATCGGTGTTTCTATTCGACGTGCAGGGTTCGGTGGCAAAGTCCACCCACGCCGGTCTGCCGTGGTTGCACTATCTCCGCCAGCAATGCCGGTACAAGGTCCACTTCTGGCCGTTCGATGGCTGGGAGATCCCAGAGGACCAATCTGTGGTTGCGGAAGTGTATCCGTCGCTTTGGATGCGGCGCTTTCCAACCGAAGATCGCAACAACGATCAACAGGCCGCCTATGCAGTGTCTGCATGGCTTCTCCGTGCCGACACAGATGGCTCATTGCAGCAATTCCTCAAACCTCCCCTTAGACCGGAGGAGTACACCGTAGCCCAAATCGAGGGTTGGATCCTAGGAGTGCTTTGAAAACAATCGGATTCGAGAAATGAACGGGGTCAAAGGGCATTTGAGGGAGATGCCCGCGAGCACCCAACCGAGAATGTAATCTTTCTCGACAATGCGCGCTTCAAGTCCAAACTCGTTTGCGAGCCTCAGGATTTGCGCACGATCAATCACGTTGCTCTCGTCTCCATCCAGCTGCGCGGCACCCACACGCGCCAGCGTTTCACCAGCCTTCGGCTTGGTACGGCGGGGTCAAGCTTGGCATTTCCCGTGGTGAGCCGCTTCCGGCAGCTGGCGATGAGTTCTTCCGGTCCTCCTCGACGTTCCGCCAAAAATCCAAGCCGCTTGAATACCGCCCCGTTTGCAAGGCGTTCGGCGACGCTTAGCAATTCTTCCGGAGCGCCTTTCTTCTCGCTCAGATACTTGTCAAGACAGTCCGCCACCTGACGAATTCCGCCACCGACAGCTGGATCGTCGAGCATATCGATGACGGTCTTTGCGGGATTCGATATCTCAACTCTTACCCGCCCGCGCCAGAGCGGCTTTGTACCAAACATGGCTCGTGGTGAAATTTGCTTCAGAGAAAAATCTACTCCTTGAATAGTCCGTTCCTTTCCCCGCACAGGACGAGTCGTCAACACGCACACACTTCGGAAGATTTGCTCAGTGAGCCCCCAGTGTTCGGCTGCGGTCCAGCCGCCGATGTACGCCGGTCCGAATAGTGTCGGTACGATCAGCCACGGATCGTCCAGCACCTGGCTTTGGCCGAGTGATGCAATTGGCACTGGGATGTAGAGTCCCCGCCGCAATCGCCTGAGCCAGCCCTGCATGTTCCATCGTGCCAACAGCTTGGTTGCCTGCCGCCTGTCAATCTGGAGCGCAGTGGTGACATCGTCAACCGAGATGAGTTCCCCCGCGCTCTGCAAGACTTGGCTCAGCTGTGCGCGACCTTTGGGAAATGGGTTAAGCTGATCCATCTAGGTATATTACAGGTGCATGAAGTCCCTGTAAAGCGTATTTAATGACATCATGATATACCAAGCCGAGCAAGCTGCCCAGGAATGGAGGTCCGATGTTACCTGAACTAGCCTTAAATTCTCGATCCTGGAGGGGCACTTAGGAATGATTCGGGTTACATCGAGACATAGGCCAAACCGGAGATAGCGTGAGGCCCTGTCCTTTGTCCCGATCTGACCCGCATTACTCTCCCACCCAGCCTTTCAATTCCTTCCAGAGGTGCGGTCAAAAACCCTCCCCCTGCGCAAAAGCTGGAATGTGAACTTTCTGTAACTTTGGTGGAGGAGTATCTAGATCGCCCTGGGGAAATAAGCAGGGGCGGAGTCAACCTATCGCTGAAAAAGGGAAGGAACAAGAGAGGCGAACGCTCCTCGAATTTGCAGTTGTCAAGTCTTACAGTTCAGATTGGCCAGGCAACCCTCATCAGACCAGCCGCACTGATTGACGCCTGACCTCACCGGCCCCGCAAAATCAATTCTCTGAATCAGTAGCAGTGCTTTGTTGTAATCGAAGGGGAATAGTGTCATTTCTCCAGTCTACTCTTACCCGAAATCATCGACTGGAAAATGTCATCCCCCACCAGAAACTAGCCAAGTTCATAGAAGGAGGTCACCGAAGTGTTTAACAGAGTCTTCATTTTGATCGCATTGATCGCAGGATTGTGTGCTTGCCTCGCGGGCCCAATGCGCGGACAAGAAACACAGACGACCGGCAGTTCCGCATTACCACAGAACAATCTGACCGGGAATACCCCGGTACTCGTGGAAGAGGCGCTCCCCCCAGGGGCAAGACTTTACATATCGCCCATACAGAATGGGTTTGAGACGTATATCATCGCCGGACTGCAAAAGAAAAACGTCCCACTCGTCATCGTTATTGACCGCACCAAGGCCGATTACGAGCTCACCGGTGTGTCCGAGACCGATAAGGCCGGATGGGCCAAAATGCTCTTCATGAATTCACAACAATCGAACGAAAGTGCCAGTATCAAGATCGTGAACCTGAAAACGGGAGCCGTCGCCTTTGCCTATTCCGTAAATAAAACAAATTCGGTCCGCGGAAAGCAAAGCGCCGGTGAAGCGGTTGCCAAACACATCAAAGAAAAGATTGAAAATCGATATCATTGAGGTCAAATTATGCGCATTCAGAAAATTGCTCTACCCCTCGTGCTGCTCATGGCACTTCTCACCTGTTCTGCAAATGGCCAGGAAACTGCCTCCATGGTTCTACCCGCAGGGTCAAAGGTTTTTGTCGCCCCCATGGAGAATAACTTTACCAAGTATCTAAAGGACGCGATTCGGAAAAAGAAGATACCCCTAACCTTGGTTTCAGATAAGACCCTGGCCGAGTTTGAAATCGCAGGCCATTCCGATTCGCAAAAGGCCAGCACTGCAAAGAAATTAATCAGACTGGACTGGCATTCCAACGAACAAGCGAGCATTCAAATCGCGAATCTCACCACCGGTACTGTGGTTTTTGCCTATAGCGTTAACAAGGCCAGTTCAGCGCATGGCCAGAAGAGTACCGCAGAGGCTTGCGCCAAGCATATTAAGGAGAAGATCGAAAGCGGGAAGTAGCCTGAAATCTGAATAATTGCGAAGGACAGTCCAGCGGGGCTGTCCTTATTTTTTTCCGCTGGCCGAGGACATGCCCGCGAACCAAGGCGGCTGGTAAATGTCCGAGAGCCCTGATGCGAGAGGCAGCCATGTGGCCCCCTGCAATGGAAAAAGCTGATGGGTGATGGTTTGGGGAAGCTCTGGATTTACTTTCGCCCCTGCTGGGGCTATCTGTTCCCTGGGATTGCTTACCCTGGGCTGACTCCCTGGGCTATCCGCCTCCGGCGGACCTACGCCCCGCAAAGCGGAGCCAATTCCGTGGGACGATTCTGCGGTCACGGTGGGGATGCCCGTCGCCAAACACCCCCCGCACAGATCCGGACATTCCGGATCGTCACGAATTCCCCGACTTCATTCGTCGACACACCGTCAACGTCTGACATATTCATCAAGGAAGCTGAAGACGTCGGGCTCCCATTGGGGGATGGCC
>JBAVHJ010000453.1:0-13160 GCA_049685715.1 Terriglobia bacterium
TTGCTGGTGCGTGGACAATTCGATGAGGCGCGGCAACAGTCCGAGTCAACCCTCAGCTTAAAGCCCGATGATGTCTGGACCATGATCGATGTCGCGCACGCCTGGGCGTCTCTGGGAAAGAAAAAACAGGCAATGAGTTGGATTGAGAAGGCAGTGGCCGGCGGTTTTCGCGACAAGAACCAGCTGACGACCGATCGGTATTTCGAAAGCATTCGCAACCAGGGTGACTTTAAGAAACTGGTCGCGCAGTTACCGTGAATTGAAGCACCCGAGAGACGGCCGGACATGCCCTGAACCTATTTCTCCGAGCGGGTTCTGCCCTCAACCTTGAGAGCGCTTACCGGGCGGCCTTGGATGACCCGATAAAGTCCCAACCGATCGAAGGCCTCGCACACAAAAGCACGTCTGGCGAAAAGGGCTCAAAGGCGAGATTCCTCGTTTTCAGACAACCCGAACGGCGAATCTCCGGAAGGAAAAATCCATGATGGCAGCTCCTAAATCCATAGTCACTTTTCTTTGCCTTCTCATCCTCCCCTCTTTTGTTTCCACCTCTGCCTATTCGCAAACACGGGAGGATTCCCGGAAAGACCTTGAGGACAAGAAGAATGAAGTTGTCCTGGCGCTCAACCAGGTCGTGGCCCACGCGACGGCCTTCAAGAGAATGCCCGCCAGCATTCCTCAATCCGATGATCTGGAGTGGGACCTTTCCCGGTTGAAGGCACAATGGGATTCGATGGATGTGGCCCTTGGCTCCCTCCCCTGTGGGACCGCGGCGCCGGATCCTCCGAATGGACAAGCGGCCATTGACGCCCTCACTGGAAACCCTCTTGATTCTCCCGCAGGAAGTCTGGAAAAACAAATCGAGGCGGCCACCCAGAAAATTGAGTTTGCGAAAAAGGTGCACTCCATTGCTTTGATGATTTACAAACTGAAGCTCATTGCGGTGCAAACGGATGCGCTCATGAGGATTCTCCCCTCCAGTGACCTTTCGACCTTCTGGGGGATCGTGGATGATGTGAAAAACCTATCTCAGCCGGGCGATGTCCGGAACTGGATGGGGAGCGAAGAATACTACCGCTACCGGGATCAGAACAGGGCGGCCCTGTTCGACAGGGCAATTGACAAATACCGGACCATCAACAAAATTGATAAAGACGGAAAGATACGAACGGACCTTGTCGAGTTCAAGAGAATTCTGAGTGAGGTTATTTCAGAGAAAACTGATCAAGATGTTGCGACTCTGACAAATGAGATTGCACAAAAGAAAGAGGAATTGACGAGAACCTCGCAAGACGACCATGATCGGAATCAGAGAAACAAGTACCTGGAAAAACTGCAAAATCAACTGAAAGGGGATCTGGAGCGGTCGAAATGGATGACTCACCCTGAGCAATTCAAGAAGGATTCGTCTTCCATCACCGTAGCTGTCATTGACCACGCCACCGGGCAGCCTATCCCGAATGCACAGGCCACCCTTTCTCCTCCTGCGGGCTTTTCGAGTCCATTGCCAAATGGGGTGAGGTTTAATGGCGTGTCGCAGTCTTCTACCCCCTATCGCATTGAAGCAGGGGCGAACGGCTACGCCAGCAATGCGTCAGCAGTGAACGTTACCGCGTGCGCCGATTACCCGAGTGTCATCCGGCTGAAAAAGCTTACCACTTCGCTCCCAACTCCCCCTCCGCCGCGAAGACCGGTTGCAGGGAATCAACCTCCGGAGGTGCGATTAGAAGCAGATACCACCTCTGTTCAGGAGGGAGGAGTCGTCAATCTCCTGGCGCAAGCCTCAGATCCTGAGGACGATCCCCTGGTCTTCTTCTGGGCAAAAACAGGAGGGGTCATTGTGGGAGATGGCCCCCGCGTCCAATTGTTGACGGCCGGATTGAATTCGGCTGCAGGAGGTTCACCGGGGGAGGTCACGGTAACGGTCATGGTGAGCGATGGGCGAGGGGGAACGGCCTCGAGCCACATCTCCATCACGATTAATCCGACTATCCGGCTGAAAGCCCAATTAACCTGTGGACCCTCAATGGAGATCGTTCCCGGGGAAATCGACCGCTCTTGCGGCATTACAGTCAGTGGGTGGCGAGGCAATACCACCGATCGGGTGGAGGTCATTTTCCCGCAGTTGCAGGATGATGGCGCTTCTCTTCCCGGAAAGGTACGCGTCTTCCCCGGCAATACTTTTGCAGAACCGGGAAATATGTTTACCGCAGGGGTCACCGACTTCCACAGTCAATACGAATTCCCGTTCGGTTTTTCGGCTCCCTCTGATGCCTCCCCGGGCTCCGTTCCCGTCCAGATCATTGTTCGACAAAAAGGGGCGGATGACGTCCGTCTCACCCTGACCGTGAACGTGCTCCGCAAGGGCCAAATTGCGGTTCCAGGGATGGGTAGTCCACCGCCGGTCACTTCTGGTTCCGGAGGAGAAAACTGTGTCTGGAGATACAAACTGTTGAGCGAAACGGATCCTCAATGCTGGCATTTCGTAGCCACGCGGTGTGACAACGCGCGATACAACAACCCAAACAACGGGTACATCCTGGCCGGCACGAACATGACCCGCAAGGAAGCCGATGATCTCATTACCGCTCAGGGCCGTTATTTCAGCCTCTGCGAGCTTGGATCCGTAGCCAGTGCCGGCCCTTCTCCGCAGCAGGTCCAGGACTGCAACACTTGGACCAATCAGATCCAGCAATCGTTGGCACAATGTAATGTTCAAAATGCGCGGCAACTCTCAGATCGATTCTATGCCGCAAAATGCGACACCCTTTCGAATTCCTCAGGTCAACCAGGCGGTGATCTCCAGGGACGGATTGATAAGGCCGACCAGGCGATCCAGCAGACCCAGAACCTGCTCCGGCAGGCTCGATCGGCCCAACAATCGAATGACTTCAACAGGGCCCTGCAACTGGCGTCGGAAGCAGAACAGGGGGCACCTAGCTGTCTGACAGACGAGATTCAAAACCTTATGTCCCAAATCCGGCAGCAGTCGGATCAAATTACTGACACCCTGCAGCAAGCTCAGGACGTAGCAGGCGCCTGTCAAGCAGAAGAGGCTTTGAACCTGCTTTCACTCCTCGATCTCAATCAGCTCTCGCCACAACATCGACAAGAGGCCCAGGCCCTCCGCCAGAAGATAGGCACGATGATGCAGGCCCATGCGCGCTTGCTGCAGCTCCGGGATGAAATCCAGCGGGCGAGCACTCCCGCCGAATGTCAACGGCTTCTCCCGAGGATACAGCAGGCTCCCGGAGACGCCGGCGGATGCGATCAGGACTTGGTTGCTGAAATGACGGATCGGGCGACACAGTGCGCTGGAGCAGCCCCGGGCCAGGGACAACCTGGTCCCCGTCCCCCCACCGATAACGGCAGTTCACCGGAGGACTTGAACACACTCCGAAAGAACCTGGAGGAATGGCAAAAAGCGCTTGATTGCCTCGAGGAAGGCAAGCGCAAGACGACTTACTGGCAGGATTGCAACGGAAACTGGACCATGGAAAACCGGGACGTGGTCATTGAACGTCTTCGCAAGCAGATCGCAAACGCCCGGGCCAAGCTTGGACTGCCCCCGCTGCCTCCACCCGCAGCCACCGGGCCCTCCGCAATTCCATCAGCCCCGAACCGGAATACACCCGCGCCGAAGCCTCCTCAGGCTCCCGCAGTAGACCGGCAGGCGCTCCAGGAAGACGTGCAACGCTCCCAGCAACGTCTCGATTGCCTTGAGGAAGGGAAACGGAAGTTTGTCAAGACTGAGCTCGATTGCAACGGCTCTTTTATGATCGGGAGCCGTGACGGCCACATTGAGGAACTGCGGAAGCATATTAATCAGCTCAGGACTCAGCTGGGTCTCCCGCCCGTGGATCCACAGGCGGCTTCCACCCCGGGGACACGCCCGGACGTCCGACCTGCCAGTTCCACAGGCTCCGCTGTAGGCGGGGCCGGATGGGGTCCGTTGCTCATCCTGGATTTGTACGGGGATGAAATCTGGTACACGCCACCCGCAGGCCCGGAGCAGCCCCTCCGTGGGCAGGGAACGGTTGCCCCCGGATCAGGACTCCGCACGGGCGGCACTTCGCACGCCTCTTTCCGATCGCCGGGCAACACCATGGTCACTGTAAATCCGAACACCAATGTGCGTGTTTCTTCAGGAGGGGGAGAGAAGGGGCGAACCATTGAACTCCTGAACGGAAGCGTCGATGTTAATCATCCTGACGGAGCGCCGAGCTTTGACGATGTGATCGTTCGATCACCGGATGGAACCATCGCTCCGCGTGGAACTCGTTACCGAGTTGAGATGGGCAGCAATGGGACCACGGTTCAGGTTTTTGAAGGGGTGGTTCATCTCTCCGGCGCATACATCATCAAACTTCCGGCGTCAGGACAGGATGCCGGGAAACGATCACCCGTGAAGGAACTTGATTTGCATGCGGGAGAACGTGCGTTGATCGCACGCGATTCCCGGCAAGTGGTGGAGGCAAGACCTCCATCGGATCTCCCGGCGTGGATGAGAGGAAAGGCCACCGCCCCGTCGGGCGCCGCGTCGCCGTTAACTCAAGCGGATCCCTGGAACAATCCCAAGGTGCAGCAGCTCATGGATCATTGGATTCACTCGGCCGTCCCACCCTCAAAAGGTCCCGGGATTGTGATGCACTATAACGAGTGGCTGCAACCGCTGAGTCAAGCGGCCACATCCACCGGAAATCCCGATCACCCTCCTGACTGGACGCGCTACCGCTATGTCTGGGAAAACCGCAACCGGTATGACTCGACCAACCTGTGTACCCTGGGCGAATTTCTGGATCGCAGCTTGAGCGGAAAGGGGCTTGAAGGCTGCAGTAAAGGTCTGCCGTCCTGGATGACCGCATCACGGACGGCTCCCAGGCCCGTCTCTCAAACGGGCAACGCGGTTGAGAACGCTCGCCTTCAAGTGGCTCACGACGAAGAACAGCGTCGGATTGAAGCGCAGCGGCGCGCCGAGGAACAGCAGAGGCTGGAGGCGCAGCGACGGGCCGAAGAAGCCCGACGGGCTGAAGCCCAAAGACAGGCCGAGGAAAATCAACGCTTGCTGGATCAGCAGCAGGCGGAGGAACAGCGCCGCATCAAACAGCAGCAGAGAGCCGAGAAGTGGAACCAGATTCAACAGCAACTTGGTCAGACCCTGGGGACGATTTCTAATCCGACTTCACCCCCCCCGTCAACCAATGGCGGTTCGCCAGCCCCGGCTGGCTTCAGCGGATCCTGGGAGTGCACGACTCGCATTACTGGCGTGCGTCAAGGAGCGAGGGCGGATGTCTATGGCATCCGGCCGGGAACCGAAGCCTCCAATTCTGTTTTCATTCGAAAGAATGGCGACGGCTACGTCATCGACGATGGACAGACACACATCCCCAGCACCTTCGTGCGGGGCAGCAGCGTGGAGTTTCGGGCGAGCGTCAATTCGGTAGGTGGACAGTCACTCGGCGAGACGGTGACCGAGGTTGTATCTTTGCAGTCGACGGGGGGCTCCCTGGTGGGGAATGGCAGTCTTTCTACCTCAGATGGCTCACAACTTTCTTTCTCAATGCGCTGTACGCGCCCCCCGAAAAAGTAAGGGAAGTCAGACGTGTAGCCGGGCCGCACAATCCGGCGAGTGGAACCAATCAAGCTGCGCCTTTCACTCTTCGCCCGGCTGGGCCAGAGTCTGCACCTTCTGCAACCCTAGGTGACTTCATTCAGCCCCACCCATCCGCAAGGGTCACCCTGAATGCCGGCAGCGTTCATCCGTTCTCCTATTTCGTTATCACGCCGCAGGCAATCCGGTCGCCCGCGTTTCCAGCCGGATCGCTCTTCAGATCATCGGCCTTGGCATGGATCACCAGCGCTGTCCCTCCTCCACTGAACACAGAGTGGGCATCGTCTCCCATCGTCACATTGGGAGCGAGCAAGGTGGTCAACGCCTTCCCTTTTGCATCCACAGTGAAATTGGGGATGTCTCCGGCGTGGGGCCCCTCAGGATTCTGCAGCCCGTGATGCTTTGCATCAGGATTGAAGTGTCCGCCTGCCGATTTGAAGTCCGGCCCTTCGCATTTCGCCGATTGATGGATGTGAATGGCGTGCTCGCCCGGCGGAAGATTCTGCAGGTCAAGTTTGATTCTTACGCCCTTCGCATCCCGGGAGAGGGTCGCGGTCCCCACACTCTGCCCTTGCCCGTTCTGCAATTTGACAACAGTGGATTTTGAGGCTTTTCCACCTCGCGCGAAGGCAGGCGTCAGAGCCAGTATGATCAAGCTGACCAGAAATGCTGATCCCCACACCGCCGTCCGTATCATCGCTCTTTGACTTTCAACTTTGTCTCTCATATTTTAATTCTCCTATTGATTGAATTTTAGAGTGGTTTGCCTAAATCTGGAATGTGAAATTGATGGTTGATTGTCCATGGATTCCCATTTGACAGGGTCGCACGAGGAGCGGAAAACGAACATCCGTTCCGCGCGTCACCTCTCCTCGGGATCCGCAGCAGTTATCCCGGAAGAGTTGTTTGACCGGGCACTCCGTTAAGCGGTTGCGCTGACCCCATGGGCCAGTGGACCGCAGGCCAGAGTCGCGGATTACAGCCCCAGTGCCCGAAGGTCCAGTTTCCCGTCGATAACCGGAGGACACCAGAAATAGCTGCCCGAAATGGCGCGAGTGAATTTGAACAGCGCATCAGAAATTCCGTCCTCGGCTCCCACCATGCGACGGAGGAGGGCCTCGAACGCGTCAAAGGACCTGCCAAAGGCCACAAAAACCAGGCCCGCCTCCTTCTCATCTGCCCAGGGCATGGATCGTCTCAGAATAAATGCCTCCGGCTTGAAACTCTCCTGCGCTGTCCTTTTCACATGCGCCGAAGGGGGGGCGTCTTCAATCTCCTCGTTGCCCTTCCGGTGGCGTCCGATGGCATTGTCCTGCTCCGCGGTGGGCATGGCCTCAAAGCAGTCAAGGTCGTGAACCCATTGTTGCACTGCCACGAAGCTTGAACCGTCGATCCCCTTACCCTTCCCCTGGACCACAGCAGTCTCAATCGCTTTCTTTCCCTTCGGGTTCTCGGTCCCGTCCTCGAAACCCGTCAGATCCAGGCACGGCCCGTACTGAAACGCGTCGATCACCTTCTCCAAACGAAAGGATGAGGAGAGTGCCTTTTCAATGAGACGGGTTCGATGCACCAATTCTCCACGGTCGTCCCCTCTTAACCAGCACCACAGGGAGGACATTGTTGAGGGCATTTCGAACCCTGCCCCCACGTGACTTGGAAACACCCGAAGTCCCTCAATGGACCTGCCGAGGGCAAGAGCTAGCGATGGGCCCAGGCCAACGACTGTGCTCTCCCCATCAGCGATACTTCTCAAGGATCGTAAGACGTCGTGCAAATTCGATGACGAACCTTGCGAGAAGAGCAGATGCCGTGCTAGCCGGGGAAGCGGCATCAAAATGCCGGGCTGAACGCTTTTCATGATGCCTCCGTATGAATTCGAGATGTTTAATTTCCTGAGTGTTCGTGTGGTGTGTTGAACCAGGTCCAATCAAATCAGCAAGAGCGAATTCTATCAGGGATGCGCGGATCTCTTGACAAGATCCTCTGTAAGACAGAGAACGCCTCAAATCTGCGCTCTTGCCGCGCGGCTTCCCATCCGCACGCCGCCGCCACCAGGCAGGTCAGTTTATGCGGACGTATCTGGGTACCTTCGCCTGCAAAATACGGACGAGTTCCGTGTCCATATACTCGTACTCGTCCGGAATACCAGGAACCACCAGCCTCTTGGTTCTGAAGGCTGACTTGAACTTCCTCGTCAGTTTATTTCGATGGCTCTTCTCCATCACGAGCACGACATCAGCCCACTCGATCAAATCCTCTGAAATGGGGGTTTCGGCGTCGTGATTAGTGCCCGCCGACAAGGCTTCCACACCGGGGTAGGTTTTGAAGACTGCCTCGGCGGTCGGGCTGCGAAAACGGTTCTGGCTACACACGAACAGTAGTTTCATGCAATTCCCAGATGCCGTTGCTGGCTTGCCCCGCGCGGCCCATCCTCAGCCGCTGCCGGGCCGTGGTGGGCGGAGGGGCAATGAGAAACCGGAGCACGGCTTTTGGCAGGGCGGGACGGTTGACCCGCAACGGGAGACAATGCTTCGGACTTCTTCAGTCATCACACATCTGTTCTTTGTCGGTCTTGAACCCGCCTTCTTCATCAAGAAATTTACCGCGGGCCTGAAGAAACGAGATCAACTCGTCGGCGGTCATGCCTTCCGCGGAACAAGTGTAAAACCTGGCTGCTTCCCCGAACCTTCCAATGATGTCCGCCCGCAGTGAATCTCTTGTATAGAGTTTTCCTGATGCAATCATCATTTCCATAACTTCGTGCCCGTGTATTTTATCTGCCATTCAACTGACTCCCCCTTGTCGTTCTGAATCCCTCTCAGGCCCGGGGTGCGATCCTGCCCCCGCTTCTCCGGCCGCTTTTCGAACCAGTATTGTTGCCGGACGGAGTGAGCCCATGGTGATGAGTGTCAATAAAACCGTTACGGCGCGGGAGCTAACCCGGCGGACATTCTTACAGCCCCGTTCCGCAAAGGTCGCAGCATATTCGTGGAGATGACGAATGTCGTCAATAAGGATCTGCCCCCCCGGCTTCACGACCCGTGCGATTTCACTGATGGCCTTGGCCCGGTCGGCAGAGGAATAAATGTTGTGGATTGCGGCACACGACAGCACGACATCGAAGGTGCCCTCCGGAAAGGGAAGCCGGCGCATGTCCGCCGTTTGAACCTCAACACGTTCGGCCACATTTTCGCGCCGCGCGTTCTCCAGAGTGGCTTCGGGCCGATTGCCGGAAAGGTCTTCCGCCTGCCAGATGTCGATGCCGGTTGCCTTTCCCGTGGTGAGGCGCTTTGCTGCACCAATAAGCATCAAGCCGCGACCACAGCCAACGTCCAATACCTGTTCGTGGCCCGCCCATGCGAGGTGGTCCAGAAGCCGCTCCCGCGTTTTGATTTTTCCGATCTTACTTGACCAAATCATCCAAAGACCCATCGCCGTGAGGCCCAAACCAAGCGAGAGGCCCATATTAGCGAGAGGTAAAAAAATCGTGAGGCCCGCAATCGGGCCGATCACGAACCTCCCGGACCAGAGCCCGGTTGCCACGGTGCCCCAAAGCAGGAGCCCGGCAGCACCTCCCAGCAACAGATTGCGGACAACCGCAGGGGCGTCCAAGCCGTAATCAGGCGCCAGGGTGTTGCTGCGTGATTCAGCCACCTGTCAATTCCCCCGAAATTCGATGGAGGAGGCCCGCTCTGTTGGGGGCAGGCTTTCCCCCTGATGTTCTACGAAGCATCCCGTGTAAAGCCCTTGAAGAACCGTTGGCTGGCTTCGCCTTCATTTTACAATGGACGGCTTCGAGGGGATAGGGGAAAGGCGTTGAATGGTCAAGGGAAAATTATCGAGGTTGGAGATCGCTTTCAGATCGCGGGATTGAGTTGATGCTGCGCCATCCCGGCTTTCGCGGCCATCTGACACAAGCCTATCAACGCCGAAAACGCACAGGTCGTTGGCCTGGAATCGCAAACCGGACAGGAAGACAGCTTGGTCTTCAAGCGAGATGGCGGGATAACATCAGCGGGAATACGGAATTACTCGTACCGCAGCGCCACCAAAGGATCGACCTTTATTGCCCGCCTCGCGGGAATGCAACAGGCCAGGAATGCCACAAACGCCATGAGCAGGATCACACCGACGATTGTGAGCGGATCCGTCGACCCCAGTCCGTACAGCATACTTGCCACCAGCCTTGTGCCCAACAAGGCGCAGGGAAGCCCCACGGCGATCCCCGCCAGAACCAGGAGTGACGATTCACCCAGCACCCTCCGCAGCACATCGACACCCTGCGCCCCGAGCGCCATCCGAATGCCGATCTCGTTGGTTCGTTGCGCCACGGCACAAGCCATGAGTCCATACAATCCGATCATCGCCAGGAGAAGCGCCAGCCCTCCAAACAAGCCCGACAAGACGGCGATCAATCGCTCATGCCCCAAAGACTCGTCCACCTGCGCCTCAAAGGTGGTGAAGTTGGAGAGTTGTGCCGTGCCTCTGATCGCTTCCATGGAGTGGTGTATTTCAGAGACGAGGGAGTTAGGTCGAATCGCGGTTCGAACCTCAAAGGTCATCGCACCGAGCTCGTCCTGAAAACAATTGAGGTAGACGGTGCGCGGAGGTTCCTCGCGCATGTCCATGTACTTGGCATCTCCCACCACCCCGACGATCTCAAGTTCCCGTTTCTCGCCGTCTTCCGTCCATCCAAACTTCTTCCCAATCGGATTCTGATGCCCAAAGAAATAACGTGCCATGGCCTGATTGATAATGCCGACTTTCAACGACCGCCCGGTGTCCTCTGGGCCAAATTCACGGCCCAACAAATGGGGCGTTTCGAGCGTTGTGAAGTATCCCGGACTGACCCAGTTGACATGAACGACGACATCCTCGGTCGGACGTGCCGTATAGCCCTCCACCCACACTTCTGTGTTCATTCCGCCACCCCAGATCGGCGTGACTGCCGACAAGCTCGCCGAACGCACCAAGGGCATGGAGTGGAGTCGCTCCAGCATCCGGTGGTAGAGATCTGCGACCTGGTGGCCCTTGAGCCCGCCTGTCGTCGGGTCAACCGAGAACAGAATCACGTTCTGACGGTTGAATCCGGGGTTGACGGTTTCGAGGTTGTACAGCGTCCGTAAAAAGAGTCCGGCGCCAAAGAGCAGGACGATGCATAACGCAACCTGTGCAATCACCAACACTTTTCCAATCCGGAGATGGCCCAAGGCTGGGCCCAGGATTCCCGGAGTGCTCTTGAGGGCCGCCGCGACTGCCAACCGGGTGGAACGCCATGCGGGCGCAAGGCCAAAGAGCATTGTCGTGAGGAGGGAGACGACAAGTGTGAAGACCAGCGCCCAGCCATCCGGTCGCAGATCCACCTGAACGTGCCCCTGACCCAACGAAACCAGTAGCGCCAGAAAACTGCTCAGCCACGAAGCGAGGAACAAGCCGGCGGCTCCGCCCGCAAGCCCCAACAACAGGTTTTCAGTCAAAAGTTGACGAACCAGTCGTGCCCGTCCCGATCCGAGCGCCCGTCTTACGGCAAATTCCCTCTGGCGCGTGATGGCGCGAGAGAGCAACATGGTGGCTATGTTGGCGCAAGTGATGAGAAGAATCAGCCCCACCATCCCCGCCAAAACAAACACGGGCCTTGAAAAACGTCTTCGCAGGTCGGAGAACCCGTTTGCCGCCGGTTCCAATCTAATCCTCTGTGAAAGAAATTCTTCACGGTCTTTATTCGACCAGTCCGGCTTGGTCCCCCCTTCGAGCATCTGCTGATAGATCACCGAAAGGTCAGCCTGTGCCTGCGGCAACGAAACCCCCGGCTTGAGCCGTCCCAGAATTTGAACCCAGCGATATCGCCGTTGATCGAGCCAGGTCCGGGGCTGGTGAAAGACGGCCTCCGTCGTAAAGGGCACGTAAAGATCGGGTGGATAACCCGGTGTGACACTCTTGAACTCCGGAGGGGCCACTCCAATGATGGTGAAGGGTGTCTGACGAAGGATGATGCTGCGGCCAAGGGCGGATGATTCGCCGCCGAAACGCCGCATCCAGTATGCGTGGGAGAGCACGGCGACCCGAGCTCCGGCGCCTGCGCGGTCCTCCTCCGGCGTCAAAAGACGACCGGCGGCTGGGTGCACACCCAGGAGCGAGAAGAAGTTACCGGACACGAGTTGCCCGCTGATGGGTTCGGGCTGACCTTCGAGTCTGGCATCCAGGAGGGGTGGGTTCAGCCAGAAAACGGCGCTGACCCCTGAGAGAGCGTGGTTCCGGTCGCGGAAGTCCTCAAAATCAGGATAGGAAGTGTGCGACCCGGTTCCACCCCAGCCCTGAAAAAGGATTTGAACGAGTTGCTTTGGCTGCTCGACGGGAAGCGATCGGAGCATCAGCGCGTTAATCAGGCTGAAGATGGCGGTGTTGGCTCCGATCCCGAGGGCCAGGATCAGCACGGCCACCGCCGTGAAGCCCGGACTCTTCCGCAACCTTCGCAGGCCGTATCGGAGATCCTGCCCGAATGATTCCACAATCGATTCCCAGCCGGCATGGCGGACTTTTTCTTTCACGGCGTCCACGCTCCCCATCTCCACGCGCGCCGCCCGATGCGCCTCGTCCCGGCTCAGGCCTTTCTTCATTTTCGCTTCGGCCGCGATCTCCAGGTAGGTGCGTAGTTCCTCATCGAGCTCCCGTTCGACCAGTTCTTTTCTCAGCAGTGATCGAAGGCCACTCGCAATGTGTTGTCGCAAGGACATGGCGCTCCTCCCTATGGGGTTTCGAGGATCCGGGCAATCGCCGCCGTTTGTCTTCCCCATTCCCGGGTTTCGCTCTTCAGTTCCTTTCGCCCTCTCTCGGTCAAAACGTAGTACTTCGCCCGCCGGTTGTTCTCGGTATCCCGCCATTCTGTCTTCAGGAAACCCGCCCTCTCCAGGCGGCGGAAGGCCGGGAAAAGAGATCCCGGGTTGACCTGGAACACACCCTTGCTGATCTGTTCAATGCGGAGGGCAATTCCATAGCCGTGCATCGGTTCCAGATCCAGGGTCTTCAGGATGAGCATGTCCAGGGTGCCCTGTACAAGGCCGCTGGGTTTGTCCGTCATCGGGTTGCTCCTCTCGACAATCAAGAGGAAGAGTACATCTCTTCTCTAGATTGTCAAGAGGAAAGAAGAACGGAAGCGTTTCGATGCTCCCCGCGCGAGAGAACTTCAGGGCCGGCGCGATCGCGAACGTGCCCAGGGGCGTTTTGGTCCCATTTCTTTTTTTCTGTAATAAGCTTACACTAAGACCATACTCGCCATAGGAGGAAGCCATGCGTAAACTGGGACTTGTTCTCGGCATCATTCTTGCGATCATTGTGCTGGCGGCAGTGGCCGTGTGGGCGCTCTTCGATGTGAATCGCTATCGCGGGCGCATCCAGTCGGAACTGGAACAACGCCTGGGGAGGGACGTGAGCCTGGGGAACATGAGCCTGGGACTGCTGCCTCCCCGATTCCATGTAGAGAACCTGCGGGTTGGCGAGGATCCTCAGTTTGGCGGGCATCAGCCCTTTGTTCTTGCTGACCGGCTGGATG
>JBAVHJ010000454.1:0-1694 GCA_049685715.1 Terriglobia bacterium
CCCTGGGAGCCTGTCGTGGGATACTCCCGCGCAGTCCGAATCGGCCCCCACATCCACGTCTCGGGAACAACCGCCATCAACGAGTCCGGTGAGATCGTCGGTGTGGACGATCCTTATGCACAAACCATCCAGGCATTAAAAAATATTGAACGCGCTCTCCGGAATGCCAGGGCGGGCCTCAAGGATGTGGTCCGGACCCGGATGTTCGTGACCGATATTGAGGATTGGGAGAGCATCGGGAAAGCCCACGGGGAATTTTTTGGGAACATTCGACCGGCCACGACCATGGTGCAGGTGAGCCGGTTAATCGATCCGGAGATGCTGGTCGAAATCGAAGCGGACGCATATGTCGCCGATTAGCAACCTCCGGATTGGGGAATGCGGATTTCGGATTGCGGAATAGAAGCGGGGACCCGCATGAGAGACTTCGAATTGTTTTGCGAACATTTCACAACCCGAACTGACTGTCAGTTTTGCGGTTTTGATTTCCAATCCGAAATCTGCAATCCAAAATCCGAAATCTAGAATCCCCATTCCGCATTCCGAAATCCGCAATCCGCAATAGGATGGGCCCGACAACACCGTTTCAAGCAAGATCAAACACCAACACCTCGGCCTTCTCTGTGCCGGTCAACTCCAACTGCTTTTCGTTGCTGATCGCAGCTCCATCCCCGGCTTTCAGCGGGACTTGATTAAGCGCGATGGCGCCGCGAGCCACTTGAATCCAGGCATGACGAAGGGGCCGCATGGGATAGGTCACCTGCTCACCCGGATTCAACAAGGCTGCGTAGAGATCAATATCCTGATGGACCGCAACTGCGCCTTCGCGAGGGCTTCCGGAGGCAATCAGTTGCAACGCGCTGCCGTTTTTGCCTCGCGTAAGCTCACGCTGTTCGTAACTTGGCGCCAGCCCTTTTTTCTCCGGAAGAATCCAGATCTGCAGCAGGTGTACCCCCTCAGAAGAAGATTGATTGTATTCACTATGGGTGATACCCGTGCCGGCACTCATGCGCTGGACTTCTCCCGGGCGGATCACTGATCCGTTGCCCATGCTGTCCTGATGTTCCAGCGCCCCTTCAAGAACATAGGTGATGATTTCCATGTCACGGTGGGGATGCGTCCCGAACCCACTGCCGGGCTTCACACGATCTTCATTGATCACCCGCAGTTGTCGGAACCCCATGTGTTGGGGATCGAAATAGGTGTCGAATGAAAAGGTGTGGTAAGTGTCCAGCCACCCCAGATTATTGTGTCCCCGTTCGTTGCCAGGTCTTACGATGATCATTTCTAACTCCCTCCTCGGAAATTCAGGATTGCTGCATTGGCCGGTTCAAAGCCACAAAAGCATGCACCCTCCATTGGATCGATGGATCTTTCCTGTCTCTGGCTTCCGGCCTCTGGGCTCCGGCTTCATGGTCTTCGTGCAGAGGGTCACTCTTTCACTTCAATCCAGCATCCTCTGACACGCCCAGTGCCAGCGCCGACCAGTCCATCGATTCCCGCCCCTTGGCCATCGCTGTGATATACCGGTCGTGAAGCAGGCTCGCCAGGGGCATGGGCATTTGGGCCGCGGCCGCTGTTTTCAAGACCAGATCCACATCCTTGAGCCCGAGCGAGAGCCGGAATCCCGCGGGGCTGTAACGCTCCTGGGCAATGGCCTTTCCGTAGTTCTGATACACGGGGCAGGCAAACAG
>JBAVHJ010000455.1:0-4572 GCA_049685715.1 Terriglobia bacterium
GATCTCTGAAGCGCGGGTCACCTCCCCCACAAAATGCGTTGGATCACTTTTAAGAATACACGGATTGTCGCCGTTGAAGTGCCTTAGCATCCTGTCTCGGATATCCCCCTTTCCAACATAAATCCATTCCTCTATTAACCCCTCTTTGTTAGCCCGGAAAATTCCATAACAACCGTTCTGACGTTCATCCAGCAGAATGATGGACTCCCTCGTGAACGGCCTCGCTTTTTGATCTGGAAACGGCATATCGGGCTGTTAGTCTTGAACGGGAACTGTATTGACTGAATGAGGCAAGAAGCGAAGTACCCTTATTCGACCCATCGTCCTTCATCAATTAATCTGTATTTTCTTCGTCGATAGGATCCCTTTGTTAAGGCTGGTTTGAATAACAAAGACCTCATGCTGCCGTCTTGAAACGGCTTAGATGCCGAATCTTTTCGACCACCGGGCAGTCTCTTTCGGCTCTCTCAAAACGGCTGTCCTCATCGGCAGGCTGTGAATGTCGTTCCAGGACACCGAGGACCGGCAGCCAATTCTCAGCCACCTTAATTTGGACGGTGATATTTGAACAGTTGCCAAATGAGCTCAGCTGGGACGCAAAATCCCAAGCGTCAAACTTGGAATGAAACTGCCTGGTGTCCCACATGAGAGCATCGGCTCTTGAACATTCTGACCATTTGACGCAATAACCAAGTCCCCCCGTTGTGGATGCCCCTTCGCTTTTCATTGTCGTTCACCCATTCTCAGGACAGCAGCGTTACTCCGACAGCCCCGTGGAGTATTCTTCCACCTGGTCGTTCATCCCATCCCTGCAGACTGGTTGGAATGATGTTCGTGGATTCGTTCTTCATAACCACTGAACAAACCCAAACTATGACACTTTGAGCGAACGGCCTCACCTTCATTTTGGAAAAGATGCAGGCTTGCCAAAAGCAGGGGAAAATTTAAGAATCTTGTCTGATCAGTCTGCCTGCGGGGCCGACTTTGAGCGAATTGCGAGCGCTACCCCAAGAAGGTTTGCCCCCTGGAACTTTGTGAACACTATCACAATCTAGCTTCAACCCCAAGCTGCAAGAATCTTGTGCGATTGAGAGAGCAAAGGTGATCTTGGTCAAAGCGCCCTTGAAGGGTTCGACCCTTATTGAATCAGTTCAAGCTAAGGTCAAAACGCCTCCTGATTTACCCCTGGAAGCGCATTAGATGAGCATGGCTGCTTCGTTCTCACGAGGGAGTACGTAGAGTGGGATGCCTGAATTCGGAAAAATTCACGGCGTTGGAAGAGGGGAATTAGAAGGATTTTTCGCCATGCTGGGCTCTGTGAGCACCTGAAACAAAAAAAGAGAGCGGCACTCGGTCACTCTCTTTGTCTCCTGAGTTTGAACTTGGGGATGAGCTGGTATGGTTGTGTGTAGCGAGTCGGCTTGTCAGAAGCCTGAACTTCTTATGGCAGACCCCCGATGATCTTTCGGAATTCGTCTTCTGTAAACGCACGGAGGGTCTCCGACCTGACACCCCCTTTTGAGGCCATCACTAGAGCGACCTTGGCCACTACATCATCGTTCGGCGCCTCGGTAACGATTACGAGGTCGTACCGCCCCGTCACCATGTAGAATCCCTTCACTTCTCCGCCCAAAGATTTAACGAGTTTCTTGAATTCGTCGAGCCGGGCGGGACTTTCCTTGACTTTCTCGACGCCCTGTTGGGTCCACCGTGTCAATGTAATGTAGGTAGGCATGATCGTATCTCCTTTCATTGCTCCATCGTTTTACGTTTTTGCGGCATCTCGGATAAAATCCTTTCTAATCTGGACTTTAATCTTTGAATTGTCGTCCAATGAACTTAATTGAAGTGCAAAATTCAACGAGTCAGACTCCCAATCAAAATAACTGAGGATTTGAGGTCTGCCCTGCTCCCTCGGGACCTTGACGCAATGGTTCTCTGTTCGAATCGACTCCGATGGTCTTGGAGACTTCGTTGGAATAGCCACTTTCATTGCCATCAAAATCATAGGCCGTCACAGCAAAGTAGTACTTCACTCCATAGTCCAGCCCGACCACGGTATAACTGGTCTGGTTGCCCACATCGATGGGCGGCCCGTATACGCGTGACGCTGTCCCGAAATATAGCTTATAGCCAGCCACCACATCGATGTTGGGGTCCCAGGTGAGAGTTGCATCGCCAGATTCGCGCTCGCCACGTTGTGTGGTGAAAGTGAAATCCGCAGCGGTCACCAGGAGGAGGTGAGAAGTGAAGCTGTTGTGATCCGTATAATCGAGGCTGGTGAAGTCGTAATCGACCCTGGTGATGCCAAGCTGCTGGAGGTAAGAGACCGGATTGTCGCACTGTTTCATAAGGTTGTTGTTGAATGCGACACCCTCAGCCCCGATCGGAATAAGGATTCCCCCGTTTAGCTGTCTCACATCCATGAGGTGGATTGGGGGCTCTCCGTTAGCTTGGGCATGACTGAGGGGCGGGCAAACAAGAGGAAAGATTGCGACCAGGACAGAGAAAAGACGGAGCATAAGATCTCCTTTGGGGTTCATGAAAGAAAAACCCGGGCAGGAGAGAACAGCCAGCCAGCAAGAGAGAAGTCGGACTTGCGTGTCCTCAACCCATCTCTTGTCGGGCGCGCACTTCTTCTTTGAGTATATGTTAAGCCTCTAGCATGCGCGATGCAAGCGGAGAGTTGAAAAGCCGGTATCAAGACGCCATATCCGAAAACAGGGCAATTTCCATTCCCTCTGCTCAGTGAGGGGTAGCCCGTGGCTTAAAGCCTTTTGCAAATTACCCTTGCATACTTCTTTTAAGAGCGACCGCGTTTCTGCGGATCCGCGAGGGAAGGCGATCCTCAAATTCCAGAGATTTTGACCTGACGGAATGGCTGATATAACTCCATCACTCTCAAGTCGTCGCGCCTAAAAGAAAGGCCCTCCCACGACTCCTACCCTGTTCGCCAGATCCTTCAATCCATTTAAGATGTCACCGAAATGGAGAATGGAAAGATGCGACCCCGTTCATTGATATTCTTCATCCTCACTCTACGGTATGATCCGACGGATTGGGATCCTACTTCGCCCGTTCATCAAGTTGTACTCGATCGCCCCTATTTGATTCGGCGAGAATTCAAGGGGGGTACACCCAAAATAGGACATCGTATTGCGCAATGGAGGAGTGTTCGACGGGGGATTGAAGTCGACATTATTTATCGTGAACGAGGTGTCGAGACAGACGTTATCTTTTACTCGCCACCATGCTAACAAGGCATCATGATTGGGATCGGAATGATTCCAGCTTGTGCCATTGTTGATCGAGTCGATAACAAGGCCGCCGGCAGTTCCTGCATAGAGATGGGTGCTGGTGCTGGCGAACGACCAAACCTGCGGGATATGCGGCGTCAAGCCGCCAATAAGTGGTGTCCAGGTTGTGCCATTGTTGATCGAATGATAGACGCCGAAATACGTCCCAGCAAAAAGACCGGCGCTGCTCACGGCAAGAGAGTTAATGACAACATTGGATAAACCATAATTAGGCGCATTAACCGCAGACCAGTTTGTCCCGTTATTCGTCGAAAGAAAGACACCGCTAGTTGTTCCGGCAAAGAGATTCGTGCCGCTCGCCACAAGGGCTCTGACCTGGGTGTTCGTGAGGCCGCTATTCACTGATGTCCAGGTAGTACCGTTGTCGGTCGACAGAAAAACACCTCCATCGGTTCCGGCAAAGAGATTCGTGCCGCTAACAGTCAAAGACCTGACCTGGGTACTCGTCAATCCGCTATTGACCACTGTCCAGCTTGTACCGTTGTTGGTGGAAAGAAAGACGCCACCGTTCGTTCCGGCAAATAGATTCGTGCCGCTGACGGCAAGAGACCTGACCTGGGTACTCGTTAATCCGCTATTGACAGGCACCCAGTTTGTGTCGTTGTTGGTCGTGGAAAGAAAGACGCCGCCGTTTGTCCCAGCAAAGAGATGCGTACCGCTGACGGCTAAAGCATTGACGGTTGAAAGGCATGTTGGTGTCGGATCGCCGGGCGTATCGTGTATATCGTCACCCGTCACCGCCTGAGTCATGCCATTGAGGTCATTGTCGGTATTCGTCAAATTGACCACAGAACAATTATCGAGATTCATGGTATGAACAAGCCCAAAGTAGTGTCCCAATTCGTGCGCCAGATACAATTCAGGGCGGTCTAAGGGCATGGATACATATTGCGTTGTTTCCGGTCCCCAGCTCCACCCCATTCCGCCTTCTCCTCGAAAAAAAACAACAACCTTGTTTTGCTGTGGATTCAAGAGCAGCGCAAGTGTATTTCCCAGACGGCCATATTCCTCACTATCAGGCCCAGCCAGAGGAGTTCGATTCAATCCCGAGGAGTGCAGCGTAACGTAGTCCATGTTCTCATCAAAGGAAAAGTCATATCCGTACTTTGACCATACAGCATTTGCAGCATCAATGACCCCATGGACCTTGGCCGTGGTTAACGGATTGGAATCGGGTGTGTGCGTTGGAACTCGCGTTACGGTGCAAGTATTTACCATCACCTCTTTTCCTTTTATCACCCGCTCTACCAATCGA
>JBAVHJ010000456.1:0-1532 GCA_049685715.1 Terriglobia bacterium
CGATCGAATCTTCCTTGTATTCCTGCTGGGTTATCCCTTTGTCTGGATGATTGTCACTTACCCGCCCGCGCACGAATACCTGCCGGTGAGTTTTGGGGGGGCCATCGAATCGGTGATGCTGCGTGTCTTGTTCGCAGCAATGCTAGGAGTAGTATTCCTGTGGGTGGTGCGCCAGGTTCAGCGCGTACTCCGGCGGGATCAAGTCAACCTTCCCAAGTATCTGCTCCTCGCCGCTTGCATCCCCTTGCATTGGATCGTGATCTCATCGGTGGTCCGTGCGAACATGACCCCGTTGGCGCTGGTTCCACTGCTCACCCTCCCACATAACATCCAGTACCACCGGCTCGTGTGGTTTCATAACTCCAACAAATATCAAAAACCGGAGGCAGAACGTCATTACGGGTGGGCGGTGTTTGCCAACAAGACGTTCCTTCGATATGCCATTTTCGGGTTGCTGTTCAATTTCCTGTACCAGTTGCCCCGCTCTTATGTGGGGTCGACAAACAACTACATGACAGTGCAATCGATCGCAGCCGCGTTTTTCTGGGGATATGCCTTCACGCATTACTATCTTGATGCCAAGATTTGGCGAGTGCGACGCGATCCCGTCCTGAATCAATCGCTGCAGTTGACAGAAGCTTCCCCATCATGATTTCAGTCGTGTTTTTTAGCTGGGGTTGTGTGGTAAAGTGAGTCCAATGCGCATCAGGGGGTGCACGGTGTTTGACCGCGAACTGAGGTTGGGAGATACCATCGAAGACTACTGCGTGCGATGCAAGCTAGTTCTCGATCACGGCATCGTCGCCATTGTCGGTCGGGAAGTAAGGAAAGTGAGATGCAACACGTGTTCCTTTGAGCATTCTTTCCGGGAGGGCAAAGGGGGAAAGCCGAAGAAGACCCATGTTCAATCCCTCTTTGACCAGGTGGCGGCCGGCATGTCAGGCTTCTCGGGGGCGCCGGATACAGCTTCCACATCGGGCAAGAAATCCCCCTCCCGAAAGAAATAACCCCGTATTTCCATGCATTGTTCCACCCGCTTCGAATTCTGACAGGCGGTGACGTGTGACCCGGGGCAAGAGGTTAAATTCGGAGCGCAAGAGGTCGCACAAAAGGAGAGCCTGATGAGAGGTTCGGTGTCCAAGACCCGCAAGTACCGCAGTGATATGAATGACAAGATCCTCAACTCAGGATTTCAGGAATTTAACAAGTTCTTCGCCGCGGATGCGAGGGCCTATGTGAAAGGCGCGTTGGATGTCAGGACCAAGGAAATGATGGGATTGGTGGCCTCCATGGTCCTGCGCTGCAACGACTGCATCTTTTATCACCTCGATCGATGTGTCTCCGAGGGGTGCTCGCGGAAAGAATTGAATGAGGCCATGCATATCGCCCTCATCGTGGGCGGGAGCATTGTGATTCCCCATCTGCGCTATGCCTTCGAAGTGCTGGAGGAGTTGTTCGAGGGGTCCGGAAAAAGCCCGGGCGCGGTGCCATCTCATACCCATTGACCTAAACCTCGAGGTTGAAACCAGGAG
>JBAVHJ010000457.1:0-1617 GCA_049685715.1 Terriglobia bacterium
GCTGTTGAGAGGACCAATGATCCAAGTCCACCCGCAACCCACCGCTGGCGTTGATCTTCTCCGCCAACACCCTGAACTCCACATCGCGAACCTCCAACATGGGCTGCGTGCTGCCAATCCCCTTTAGGATTTCCTCCAGCGCGGGAACCAACTGTTGTGCTTCCAGGAGCGTGAAATATCTGTCGTACATCGTCAACTGAATTCCTTTCCGATTTCCACCAAGGTTGGTTTTTAGAGATGAAGGGGTCGAATTCTTTGTGGCAAGCCAATGCGGCGTGTCTGCTCTCTGGTGTCGCAGTCCCTGCTGAACTCACCCGCCAATCAACGACATGTCGCGTTCCGGCTGAACAAAGTCCGGATCGTTGATGTGATGGCGCTCTTCCTTATGATCCACCACCTTCTCGATGAACCCTTTGATGTCGTCATCACTGGCCCCGCCGCGCAACAGCGCTCGCACATCGTGTTCGAGGATGGAAAACAGGCAGGTGCGAATTTTGCCGTCCGCGGTCATACGGATGCGGCTGCAATGCCCGCAAAAAGGGCGCGAAACCGGGGCGATAATGCCGATCTCTCCCACCCCATCCTCAAACTGGAATCGCCGGGCTGTTTCGCTGATCGAGTGTCCGGGCAAAGGAACCAGTTTCTTATAGGAAGAGATCTTCTCCACCATCTCATCCAGGGTCACGACGCGATTCTTTGACCACTGGTGATCGGCGTCGAGCGGCATGAATTCGATGAATCGAAACACGACGTTCTTCTCCCGGGCAAAGCGGGCAAATGCGATCAATTCATCATCGTTGACATCACGCATGATCACCGCGTTGACCTTGACCGGAATGAAGCCCGCGGTGACGGCGGCGTCGATGCCTTCCAGCACCCTGGGGAAATAATTCTTTCCCGTGATCGCCTCGAACTTGTCGGCGTTGAGTGTATCCAGGCTGACGGTCACGCGCCGCAGACCGGCTCGCTTGAGGAGATCGATCTTCTCTGCCAGGACATACCCATTGGTCGTCATGCACAAATCCCGGAGGCCCGGGATCCGGGCGATTCGCGCGATGAGCTGTTCGATGTGCTGGCGAACGAGCGGTTCGCCGCCGGTGATGCGGACCTTATCAATTCCCAGGGAGACCAGGATCCGGGCCACGCGCTCGAGTTCTTCAAAGGTCAGAAGCTCGCTCCGCTGTACCCACCGGCCTTCCAGCTGCGGCTTGCAATAAACACACTTGAAGTTGCACCGGTCCGTCACGGACAGCCGCAAATCAGTAATCTGTCGCCCAAAACTGTCACGCAGCATAATGACCGCTCAAAACAAAAATGCCGACTCCCGTGTCAAAAAAACGGAAGTCGGCACTCCGATCTTCTCGTTTCTCCTTTCCAAACACGGGAGGCATTCCAATTTCTCGGAATACCCTGATCCAATTACGGAGTCGGCGTTGAACTCATGTCCTTCCGGATTTAGAGGCCAACACTCGGAGAAATCCCGAACAATCATTCACCCATCTCAAGGCGCCATCCTACCGAACTGGCACCCCCTTGTCAAACTCCTCTTTTTTGGGGCGATGCAATGGCTTGACGGCCCTTAGAGCGACATCCAGAATGGCCGGGACGCAGAAATAC
>JBAVHJ010000458.1:0-1796 GCA_049685715.1 Terriglobia bacterium
CCGCCGCCCGCCTCTACTACCTCCATGCCACCGCACAGCTCGGGTGGTCCCGCAACGTGCTGTTGAACCAGATCAAAGCCGGCGCCTATGAGCGCGCTGTAAAGGAGAAGAAGACCCACAATTTCGAACTGGCGTTGCCTGAGCATCTCGCCGAACAAGCCGATGAGATGCTCAAGAGCCGCTACAATCTCGAATTCCTCGGCCTCGCCCGTGCGATCAAAGAGCGGGACTTGGAAGAATGCTTGATTGCCCACCTGCAACAGCGGACTTCAATCCGGTGGACTCGGAATCAGCCAAATCCCTGAAAGGGATTCATTCATCAGCCCAGGGCAACGCCCTGGGTTCGAAATCCCTTAATCCTCCCGAATCCCCCCGGCGGAAGCCGGGGTATGATTCAGCTACAGCCTACAACAGCGATCGCATTTTCATTATCTCCCCCCTCATCCCGCGAATCGGGATGAGGGGGGAGTGTAGTTTATTTTTGGAACCAGTGTTTGTGGGCTGTACTTGAACTTTCCCCCAGCTTCCGCTGGGGGAATTCGACAGAACCGTCCACCTTCTCCTTTAAAATCAATCCTCTTTAGGTTGACGCGTATGCGCGAGGCGGGACGGCGGGCTCCAGCCTCGGATCAGGGGGAGCGGAGACTCTCCGCATGCCGGAAAAGCTGAGCTTTTCCGCAATAGTGGGCGGCAGAGCCGCAAGTCTCAGGCATTTCTCAATTCACACCTTTCCTGTCACTATATTCTCTCATCCTCAGTAGTCCCGTAGGGATGGCATATTTATAGAATCGAACGCCGCTCCTTTGCCCTCCTGGGGGCTGAGCCCCGGAGGGGTGCCAGATGAATTGCTGAATCCGGCCTTCAGTTCTTCACCGGTCTGAAACTGCAGAAATTCGCACGAGGGGAAACAACTGATGCGGGATTGTTGCGCTCGGATACCGGCATTCGGAATTGTCCATAAGTCGGGATCTGACCCTCTCCAATTCTGACCCTCTCCAATTCCATCTTTTCACACGCTGGGGCGCGCTCCGAAAAACGACCTTCTGGCTTGACAGCGCCCACCGATCTGCTATGCTACAACTGTTCAACAGTTCAACTATTACACACACGACTATGGCCATCGTTACCGTCAAAAACAAATATCAGGTCGTCATCCCGCACCGGGTCCGCAAGGAGATTGGGATCGCGGTGGGCGACGTGCTTGAGGCACGGGCGGAAAAGGGCATGATTGTCTTTGAACCTAAATCGATTGTCGATCGCGGCATCGCGGAGAGCCTGGAAGAATTTGCCCAGGGCCGCTCCTCTGGCCCCTTTGATACCCATGGCGCATTTCTTGCTTCGCTTCACAAAGAAGCCAAACGGCACAAAAAGAAATCCAAGCGCTCCGCTAAATGAAACTCGCCTACTCCCCGCATTTTCTCCGGAGCTACACCAAAGCTCCTCCTGCCATCCAACGGGCGTTTGACAAGCAATCGGCCCTGCTCCTCGAGAACCCGCACCACCTTTCCCTACGATCAAAGAAATATGGCATTGCGGGCAGCCTGTGGCAAGCTCGCGTGACTGGCTCGTGGCGCTTCTACTTCACCATCGAAGGCGACACCTACCGGCTGCATGAGATAACAAGGCACCCTAAGAATTGAATGGGGTCGTATCTTTGCAATCTACAATTGGGACCGTGTACGGCGACGAGCATCGTTCTGGCACGGGATCCACCGATATGGGATGAACGCGAGAGGAGCTGGTGATGAGGAGATCTGTGAGGCGAGGGATACTTTGGTCACCGAGGACTGTTTTTT
>JBAVHJ010000459.1:0-3260 GCA_049685715.1 Terriglobia bacterium
TGTAGTGTGCCAAGAGCCCCAGAAGGATCAAAGATACTGGAATCAGGAGTACCGGTCGTTTTATTTTGGCAATCATAATATCGCCCGGGTTATTAGATCATCCGAGGAGCGATGCTTGAATTTTCAGTTTACATTTTGCTCTTCTTCCCATCGTCCTCAAACGCCCTTCGCGCTCCACTGCCACGGCCTTAATCCTTTCGCCTTGCCAATGGCCAGCACCCCGCAAACCAGTATGACCACGACGACTCCATGCAGCACTCGATAGCCCAGGTTCGGGGTGATGGCGTTGAATCGATCGATGATGAAGCCCCCAGCGAGGGTTGAGATCACTTGTGGAATGATTGTGGAAACGGTCCAGATGCCCATGTCCTTGGCATAAGAATCAGCGCCGGGGAGCAGGTCGTTCACCATGGCCCAGTCCACCGCCGTAAAGGCGCCATAACCAAACCCAAACACCACCGCAGCTCCTCGAATGGCAATTTCCGATTGATTGTATACAAACATGAACGCCGCCACCGTCATCAGACAGCCGGTGAAATAAACGATGGCGCGACGGCCCAGTCGATCCGACAGGAAGCCCGCGATCACCGCGCTGGCCAGCGCGGCCCAACTGGCGATCTCCAGCAGCACGCCGGCGCTTCGTTCCGGATTGGCCACGCGGACGACGTCGCGCAAGAAATACTCGAGGAAAAACATCACCGTGTAAAAACAGAAGAGGACCGACATCCGGCTCAGGCACAGCCATCCGAATCCGGGATGCGCCCGGAAATCGAATTTGAAGCTGGAGACGATCTCTTTAAAATGGAACGGCCGTGCTTCGGGCGCCACCGGTTCGCGAACACCCAAAAAAGTGATGATAAAGAACACGGCGACTACTAAGACAATGAGCCACATCATCGCCCGAGGCTGCCCTGCCCCCATGAAATGGCTCGAGGCGCGTGCCGCGGCAATCGTCCCCAGGACCGACATGAAGCCGATCCAGCTCGAGACTGCTCCACGCTGCTCTTCGTTCACGAGATCGGGCACCAGGGCGGAGTAAGCGGCACCCATGGAGTTATTCGCCACGATGAGGACAAAATACCACAGCACGTAAACCCAGTACCTCCCCTCGGCAGCGGCCGCAAAGAGGAGATAAAGGGCAAGCAGATTCACCACAATTCCGATCGCCATCTGGGGTCGCCGGCGACCCAGCCGCGAATGGGAATGGTCGCTCAGGCCGCCAAAGAAGGGCTGCGCCAGCATCGAAAGCAGGGCCCCGCCCCCCAAAACCAGTCCCAGCCCGCGACCCTGCATCGCCTCAGGGACCAGACCATGGATCTGCGACTGCACGACCACCACCAACAAGGCACTCCAATGGAAATTGTAGGCGAACCAGAAGTTGGTCAGGAAGAATTGCCCGGGAAGGGATAGATTCTTTTTCATGAGGCCGGATCGGACCCCGCCGCCGAGATGGGAAGGATTGCAATGAAAGAGCGAAGTGGACGCCAGATACGAAGCACGCAAATCGGGGTTCGAAGTCTTATCATCCGCCTCCAGCCTCGATCGAGATTATCTAAGTCCACCCGCCCTGTTTGGCTTCCTCACCTCTTCATTCCGGGTGGAATCATCCGCCGTCTTTCTCGTTCAAAAATCTATAGCGGATGGATCGTACATGGCTTTCGCCAGAGGTGCCAACAGTGCAACTGGGATTTTTTCAATCGTAACAAATCATCCGAACGAAGACAAACGGATTTACGGCGTATTGACGACCCCACCCGGAGGTCTGCTTCGATAGTGCCAGGGCACGCCCGGCCGGACCTCACCGGAGAATTTTCTCCGCTGTCTTCCAGTCATCCCCCGTATCGGCAGAGCGGGCCGTCTGAGGCACCCACCCTTTCCGGCCAAAAATTCTCGCTCCGGACCCGGGAAATTGTAAGATCGCTCAACAAACCGACTCGATGTTTCTGGCGGGGCGCTGATCACCATTGCATTTTCCGCGCATCTCCACCACAATGCTTTTATTCGATTAGCCGGGACACATCCCATGAAGATCACTCGCAAACAATTCATAAGAACCGCAACCTTGGCCGCGGCTGTTCCATTTCTTCCACTCTTGTCCCGGCCCAGTGAGGCGCAAGTGAAAAGCAAAAAAACGAATCCCCCGAAGGCCTCCACCTGGATGACCGTCAGAACGGTTGAACTCCAGCTCAAGCATGCGTGGACCCTGTCGCGGAATACCTCAACCGTGAAGCACAACGTGTTTGTCCGGCTTGAACGCGACGGGGTAGTCGGCTGGGGTGAGGCGGCACCCAATGTGCGTTATGACGAGACGGCGGAATCCACGCTGAGTGCAATCCAGGAGACCCGTCCCATTTTTGAAAAAGAATCGTGGTGGCACTTCGCCCAAATTTCCGACCAGGTGTCCAGTGCGATTCACCACGACTCCTGTGCCAAGGCGGCGCTGAACATTGCCCTCTACGACTGGGTGGCAAAAAAGCTCGGGGTCCCTCTCTACCAGATGCTCGGTCTAGATCCCTCAAGAACGCCCATCACGACTTTTTCGATTGGGATTGACACGCCTGAGGTCATGCAGCAAAAGGTGAAGGAAGCCGGAGAATTCCCGGTGCTGAAAATCAAGGTGGGACTGAAGAACGACGAAGAGATCATCCAAGCCATTCGTAAAGTGACGTCGAAGCCATTGCGGGTGGATGCCAACGAGGGCTGGAAATCGAAAGAGGAAGCGGTCGAGAAGATCAACTGGATGGCCACGCAGGGCATTGAATTCGTGGAACAGCCGATGCCCGCTCCCATGCTTGATGAAACTCGCTGGGTGCGCGAACGCGTGAAGCTCCCTCTCATCGCCGACGAAGCGGTGTTGAGTGCGGCCGACATTCCCAAACTGGTGGGGGCCTTTGACGGAATCAACATCAAGTTGATGAAGGCTGGCGGCATTCACGAAGCCCTTCGCATGATTGAGCTGGCGCGATCGCTTCACTTGAGAGTCATGCTGGGATGTATGATCGAGAGCTCCGTGGCGGTCACCGCAGCCGCTCATCTATCTCCGCTGGTCGATTACGCTGACCTTGATGGCAATCTCCTGATCTCAAACGACCCCTTCAAAGGCGTATTGGTTAAGAACGGAAAACTGATTTTGCCTAAAGGGCCGGGCTTGGGCGTGACCGGGAGTGTGTAGGTGTCAGGTGCCAGGTGTCGGGTGTCAGAAAAAGCTAGAATAGCGGGGGTAGGACCTCAAGGCCTGAGCTTTATAGTGGGATTCAACC
>JBAVHJ010000460.1:0-4668 GCA_049685715.1 Terriglobia bacterium
GGGCATTGAGCGACCGGCCCGGGAGTCGCTCTTCATGACGCTCGCTGAGCGCAAAGCCCGCCGGGAATACCTGGTTGAGACCGAAGGCTGGAGGAAGTGTGTATAAAGGAAAGTTCAAAGTTCAAAGTCTGAAACCAGTTCAATGTTCCAGGTTCAAAGTTTGAGATCCCAATTTTTTCTACTCTGACTTCTGGCTTCCTGCTCCTGCCACTGCCTTCCCCGCTTCCTTCTCAATCATGTCCGGTGATAAAAATCAGAGGCGAGATATTCACGGTAAAAGGCGCGGAGGAAAACAGCAAAGGTTGCCATTGCCGGCACGGCGACGGCAATTCCCAGAAGGCCGAATAGTTTTCCAAACGCAATGATTCCGACCAGCATGACGAGGGGGTGCAGTCCCACCTTGTTGCCCAGAATCTTGGGTGTCAGCACGGAGCCGTCGAGGGCCTGTGCAAAGCCGAAGACTCCCAGGATTCCGGCGATGCGCAGCCAACTGAATCCATCGAAAGTCGAGAGGATGATGGCGAAAAACAACCCCACGACCGTGCCGAGATAAGGAACCAGGTTTGCCAGACCCGCCAGGACACCCAGAAAAAGTCCGACCTGGATGTTCAACAGGGTCAGGCCCACCGAGTAGATTGCCGCATAGATCACGGCAATCAGCAATTGGCCGTGGACAAAACGCCTCAACGCCTGGTCAATTTCGTAAAACCGCTCGGTGAAAAAAAGCTTTCGTCGATGGGGAATGGCCTGATAAATCTTTTGACCGATATTCGGGAAATCATAGAGCAGATAAAAGGTGAAGACAGGAACAAACAAGAGTTTCATCGCGTTCAGAAAAAGCGAAAAGAGGTCGGTCGCCCCGGTCGAAAAAATCTTGAGTGTCGGGGTCGAGAGCAGGGGGATCGAACTTTTAACACTGGCCAACGAGGGGCCGAAAAATTGCCGGAAGAAGAGGGGATAATTGGCCCGCAGGCGGTTGAGGAGCGGGTCGATCTGCGCGACCAGTTTGTTGAGGGCGACCGGGATCCGCTGGATGGTGAGGGTGAGCTGGTCGGCAAAGAGGGGAACGAGAAAAATGACAATGACGGCCACAAGACCGAGGACAAACAAGGTCATGAGGATCATCGCAAACAGGCGCGAGGCCAGAACGCCTTCCAATTTCTCCACGACGGGGTTTAGGACGTAGGCAAGCAACAGTGAAATGACGAGCGGCGAGATGACCGGGCGCACCAGCCAGATCGTCAGGCCGAATCCCAGGATCAGGAGGAGAACGATCAGGACGCGCTGCGTCAGCGTAAGCGCTTCTGAGGGTGGCGTTGAGAGTGTCAAGAGTGGATCATCCTTCCCGAACTAACTCACGCGGCGGTGGAACTCCACTTCTTTTGGTTCTTGAGAGCCGGGCGCGGCCGACGCCAACGCCTCCTCCCCCAGCCGCTGGCGCATGACGAGGACGTAGTGAAAGCCGGAGACTGCCGTGGCCGCTACTGCGGCGTAAACCGTGACCCGGACAATCGAAGATCGGTGCCCCATGTAACTGAACCAGATGGTCACCAGCACCGCCGCGAGCTGCAGAAGCGTGGTGATTTTTCCATACACGGAAGGACGAAAGTTGCGGAACCCGGTGGCAATGTAAATGATTAAGGCACTCACCACAATGATGATGTCGCGGCTGATGAAGAGCGCCGTCGCCCACACAGGGATGTGATTCTTGATGGGCACCGATTGGATGGAGAGCGTGACAAACGAGGCGGTCAGAAGCATCTTGTCGGCTATCGGATCCAGATAGGTTCCCAGCACCGTTCGCTGATGCAGCCATCGCGCCAGCCATCCATCCAGCATGTCGGTGGCCCCGGCCAGCAGGAAGACGATCAGGGACCACCCCATCATCCCATACAGGACCAGCAGGACGAAGATCGGGACCATGGCCATCCGCGCCAGTGTCAATTGATTGGAGAGGGTAAAAAGCTGATCCGTCTCGGACGCGATCAGCCTTGCTTTCATGCGGTTTGTCATGGGTGATGGCCCCGAATCACGGCGATCCGCGTCATCGATGGAATCCGCCCGGGGAGCGCTCGCCGCCAATATACACAGATGCAAAAATCAAAGTCAAATGATAACGGGTCGGGGGTGAAAAAACGAAACAATCGGGAGGATTCAGGCCTCGCCGCAGCAGGAGCGTCTCGGAACTCCAATGGGGATCCCCATCCGGCAGGGGAGGAACCAAGACCGCTTTTTATAAGGAATCCAGGAAGGAAGCGAGGGATCGTCAATGCAACACCCGCCTCGGTGGAATCCTCATCCTTGTTTCGGATTGAACCCGGATTCCGAAGTGGTGGCCTTGCAAAAGACATCACCCGCGACCGGTGGCCTGGATCTTTCAGGGGGAATCGGCACTACTTTCCGGCAGACTTCAAGATTTGAATGTTTCCGTTGCTATTCGTCAATTTCAGCTCGCATTCGGCGTTGCCCATTTTTCCGGTCACGGAACCCTCGCTGAGATTTCCAGTCAAGCTCAGGGGCAGTTCGCTTGAAACCTTTCCAAAGGAGGTGCGAGCTTCAACCTTGAAACTGGCGTTCTCAGGGAGCGTTATCCGGAGCTGAGAGAAGGTTGTGGAGAGCCTAATGTTGTGGCAACGCGGGGCTCCGGGTGCCCCGGCAGTCACGTCCGAGACTTCGACGGAACCATTCTGATTGTCAACCTCAATGCTTCCGCTGATGCCCTTGAGAATGATCGGAGAGAAGGATGACCGGACGCTGGCATTGCCCTTAATCGTGGTGGCGTCCACCCCGCCATTGGAATTCTCGACGGTGATCGGCCCGTTGATGTCACTGCTCTTCACAAGTCCGAAGCTCGTTTTTACATACACCTCCCCACCGATATCTGAAAGCAGGACACTGCCGTTGCCGTTCACCAGCCGTATGCCTTTGTGGATACGCGTCAACGTTACTTTTCCGAATGAACCATGAACATCGGCAAGGCCGGTGACTTCGCTCAGGGCGATGGCGCCGTTGTTGTTCCTGACGGTGGCATTGCCTCGGATAAGAGCGCCCGCGACGGCGCCGAAACTGGTCTTGATCTGTGCATCACCGTGGATGTCACTGACCTCGACCGTGCCATTCGCATTCTCGACCTCAACACTTCCGCCGACATGCTGCAGAGAAACCGGGCCGAAGGTGTTATTCACCATGGCCGTTTCACCGATCTTCGTTGCGGTCACCTTGCTGTTGGTGGAATTCGAGATCAGCTTCTTGCGGACGTCGTCCACCGTGATGGAGCCAAAGGTCGTACCGAGATCGGCCGTCCCTCCCACCATGCGTGCTTCGACCTCCCCGTTCTGGTTGCTCACAAACAGATCCGCACCGGCCCGGATAACCCTGACCGGCCCGAAGGAATTGGAAATCCGGGCAGCGGCGGCCGCATCGGTGAGTTCAATGCTGCCGTTGGTGTTGCTGAGGGTCGCCTGCTTGGTGACGCTGCTGACGGTCACCTTCCCAAAACGGTTGTGCAACATCAACACGCCGTCCACCCGGGTTGCCGTGACATAGCCGTTGGCATTGTTGACGATGACATCCCCGACGTTCCGGGTGACTTCAACCCCCCCAAAGGAGTTTTCCAAACGCTGGGCGCCCCGCCCATCACTGAACAGAAGCTTTCCGTTGGCGTTGTTAATATCGGCATTGGCGTTGAGGTTAGACACCGTGACAGCTCCAAATCGATTCTTGATGCTCAGGGGCGCGGTGTCGGGCATCAGGATATCGTAGTTCACGGAATAGGAGATGTTGTGATGACCAAAGAGAGAGCCGCCCGGTTCATTGGGATACCGCGTGATGATGGAAACACCGGAAGGCGCCTGCTCCACGTCAATCTGGATCTGATTGCCGAACCGGGTGGCTTCCGACAGGTCGTTGGCCGAGATGCGGATGCTGGCATGAATCACCACCTCGTTCTGGTGATGCGTGCGGATCAGGATATCGCCCAGCTTGTGGTCAACCCTTAGGGTCTGTCCGGAGGGAAGCGCCACCGTCTTTTGGAAGTCCCTTGCAAATTCTTCCCTGGGCGCCCGGCTGGCCGCCGGAGCGAGTGGCGCGAAGAGAAGGCCGCCTAAAATGGCCAGGAAAAAAATCTTCCCTGCCTTGACCCGATGCGAAACCGGCGACTTCAAACACGTCTTTGCATGTGCGACCTTATTGCTGTTCATGGGTTCCCTCGGTGAGCAAATCCTGAAGTGTGCGATGTTTTTCCTGGTACATGGCGAGCAGTTCCCTGCGTAAGTGGGCGTTGTAAGGGTTCATCTCAATGTGAGCGCGACACTCCACGATGGCGCTGTCAATCAGAAGCAGCTTCTCACGGTAGTTCATCATCAGCTGAGAGGTTGGGCTTTGCAGTTCGGGTTGGACCTGTCGGGCCAGCTTGTCGAGCGAGTGGGTGTACGCGGCCTCGGTGCTCTCAATCTCTTTGAGCGATTGTTCGGTCAATAGGCGCGTTTGCGGGGAAGGAATCCCTTCCGATTGAAGCGCCTCCTCGGAGAACGGCTTGGGCGCGACGACCCCGGACCGTTGCTGGAAAGTTGGGGCGGGGGTCTGTGGATGTCGCCACAGCAGACCGACGCTGAAGGTGGAAATCAGGACCAGGGCTGCCACTGCAGCGGCGGCCTGCCAGTTTTCAAC
>JBAVHJ010000461.1:0-1698 GCA_049685715.1 Terriglobia bacterium
GGCTGAATGTTCCCGCTTCCAAAAAACGGGTAAAGAGCTCGGCGGAAGGATTCCCGGAAAAACCACCAATGTCGGGTCCGGCGAAAGGCTGGCCGGACAATCCCAGGTTCAAAGTAATGGGAATCCACAGATGGAGATGGGCCCAGTCGCTGGTGTTGTCTCCTGTCCATGTCGCTGCATAACGTTGCCCCCCGGCATAGGAGGCGCGCGTCAACACAAAGGGGCGCTCGGCCGGTCGCAGGGCTTTAACCCCTTCGAAGGTGGCACGGGACATCAACATCCCATACACATTGTGCAACTCGCGATGGCTCGTCATCCGGCCGTCATCGTTGTGGACTGCGTCCAAGGGCATCGTTCGGGCAGTTTGATCATCGGTATTGGCAAAGACTGCCGGCTCATTCATGTCATTCCAGAACCCCTTGACCCCCGCTTCCATCAGTCCCTTGTAAAGCCCGCCCCACCACTGCCGCGTGGCTTCACGGGTGAAGTCGGGAAACACGCATCGACCGGGCCACACGTCACCGGTAAAGAATTTTCCATCGGGCATCGTGACAAAATGGTTTCCATTCAGCCCTTCGTCGTACACCCAGTAACCTGGCTCCTGTTTGACTCCGGGATCAATGATGGTCACGACTTTGATTCCGAGATTTGCAAAATCGGTCATCATTTCACGGAAATGCGGAAACTTTTTCGGATCGACCGTAAAGATGCGGTAACCGTCCATGTAATCAATGTCCAGGTAGATCACATCGCAGGGAACATTTCTTTCACGAAAACCGTTCACGATTTCCCGGACCCGGCTTTCCGGTTCATAGCTGTAGCGGCTCTGCTGATAGCCCAGCGCCCATCGCGGGGGCAGGGGCATGCGGCCGATCAGGTCGGTATATCGCTCGATCACCTTCTTGGGATCCGGGCCATAGAAGAAATAGTAATTGAGCTCGCCCTCTTCAGCCCCAAAGGAGTACTGGCCGCGCCGCATTTTCCCCAAGTCAAAGCTGGACCGATAGGTGTTGTCGAAGAAAATTCCATAGCTCCAGCCTCCCCGCAAAGCTAACAGAAACGGGATCGTCTGATAGATGGGATCCGTTCCCCAACGGTACCCATAGGCATCCGTGTTCCAATTGACGAAGGCCTGACCGTTGTGTTCCAGCGGCCCGGCTTTCTCGCCCAGCCCGTAATAGTATTCATCCGGCGGCATCACCTTCCAGACGCGGACCTCCTTCCCATTCCAGGCCATGCCATTTCCCGGATCATCCTGGTTGATGTTGGTCCCTTGCTTGTCGCGAAAACTGATGCGGCAGGGTGCCTTGGCCACCTCCACTGACAACTCTGCTGTGGCGAATCGGAGCATGTCCCGCGTTTCGCTAACCTCCACGGGAACAAGGGGCCAGTCACTTTTCACGACCGCCCAGCTTTCGTCCCGCCCGGAAACATGGCCCGGCATCATCCGCACACGGACTAAGTCGGCGGCCAGGGAAGTGATTTGGACTTCGGCATTCTGACAGTCCAGGATAACGCGGTTCGATTCGCGCTTGAAGGACTTGAGGCTTCCAATAGATTGCCATTGTGCCAGAGAGGAGACGGTCAATAGCAGGAGGAGGGTTAACGCCTGTATTGGACGTAGGGCGATGAGACTCATCGCCCTACGTGAATTCCCGATTCGCATCATCATGGTTGTTTTCTACCTACCTATCATCC
>JBAVHJ010000462.1:0-11759 GCA_049685715.1 Terriglobia bacterium
TTCATACACCTGATATCGATCTCCCCCCCACCCCTCACTGGCAATGCGGGCGTTGGCATCGCTCAGGAACTGCTGGAGGACGATCAACGTGCCGAGCTCCCCCAGGGTGTTAGTATCCACGAGTTTCCAGCGCTTGAGGAACTCCTGTTTCGGCGCTGCCAGAGTCACCTGAATTGGATCATCCCGGCGGTCGAAGTACTTTTCGGGATGCATCAACTGTTCGGTTGAGGACGGTGGATCGTGGTAGATCGCGCCCACTCGTGACCAGTCGTTGTGACGCCGGTAGTACTGAAAGAAGCTCGTCCCGTAAAGGTAGGGCGCTGTCAGGGTGGTCTGAATGGCCCGGGGAGCCTGTTGGAAGACTTTCGTGTTGGCGGTGGCCATTTGGGTGGTTTGATCGATCATCTCGCGAAAATCAAAGCCCAGCGTGTTCAGGCTCCTCCCCAGCGGCTTCAAAAGGAAATCGAGCATCATCGCCGTTGCCTCCCCTTCAATCAGGGCGTGGTGTGCCTCGGTCAGATCATCGTTCCCCGGGATTGGCTCGGTGAACTTCTTCAAATTGAATCGCTGGTCTTGAAGCGCATGGGTCAACTCGTGGGCGAGGACGGGCACTTGCATATCCATCGGGGTACTATCGAGCAGATTCAGCTCGTGAGATCGAAAGTCATAAAAACCCGCCACCTGTTCGGTAAGGAGGTCGAGGGCGAATTTGACGTAAGGGAAATCCTTGGGGATGAGCCCGAATTTCAAAAGGGTCTTCTGTTCTGCTTGGAGTGCTTTCTGGTTCTTTTCTTCCTGGCTATAACGCCACAGCAGGTCCCGCAGTTGTTCCTTGGATTTGAACTCTCTGCGGATAGGTCGAGGCGGGGGTTGACCTCGCATCGTCGTGAGTTCTTTCAGGATGGAGTCGGCTTGTGCGAGAATTTCGGTTTCCTGCTTCGAAGTGAGAGGGCTTTCCTGGGCGGCGGAGAACAACCCAAAGCTGAAACTGAGGAACAGGGCGGTGAGAAAGACGAGCGCCCGCGGTATTTTTTTCCGGGTCAAAATTACCTCAGGGTTGCAATGGACTGTCGTGGCGTTGAAACTTATTCTGCGGGATTCCTGGGAGCGCAGGTGACAAATCCCTCCCGAGAACCAATATCGCGCTGATCTGGTAGTTCGTGCAGAGGAGACCTCCGGTTCATCGGTTGCAAGCAATCAACGTCAGGATCCCTCGGCCGGGATTCTTCTGAGAGGCTCACATCTGTCGTGCTTTCACATTCTCCTGAATAAACTTGACCGTTTCTTCCGTCGTCGTCCCTGGAAAGAAAACCGCCGCGACACCCAAAGATTTCATTTCTTTCACGTCCGGCTCCGGGATGATTCCACCCACCACAACAAGGACATCATCCAGCTTGTTTGCCTTGAGCAGATCCATGACCCGGGGGACGATGGTATTGTGGGCGCCCGACAGGATGGACAACCCGATGGCATCGACGTCCTCCTGCAAAGCCGCGTTGACGATCTGTTCGGGTGTCTGCCGGAGACCGGTGTAGATAACCTCCATCCCTGCGTCTCGCAACGCCCGGGCTATAATCTTGGCTCCACGGTCGTGGCCATCCAGTCCGGGTTTTGCGATCAGGACGCGAATTTTCCTTTCCTTAACGGCCATGGTTGCCCTCATCGACGTATTAATTCTTGCCCGGATTCCCAGAGCGGGTTGCGGCCTATTTGAAAAAAGGGAGACCCGCCTCTGGCCCCGTGCTATTCCATCGTCCGAATTTCTTTCCCTCAGGATTGCTTGACCCAATGATCAGTCGCAGTGGTCGGGCAATAGAAAAGGTTGGACCAGGCAGGGGACCTGTCCAACCTTTCCTTCACCTCCATGACTCGGATCAATTGGAGGAGACGCTCTTCACGACATCGCCCACCTTAGCCGGGCCTCCGGTCACAACGCCCGTTGAGGAGCTTGCATCCACCTCGGTGATTTTAATCGTCCCGATCAGGCTCGTGACTTGTTTCAACACCTTCCCCGTCGCTGGGTCTTTTACCGTGCGGGTGACGCGTTCCAGCTTGTAGGTGTCCCCCATCTTGACCCCTTGGTCTTTTCCGATGTTCAAAATGGCGTTCTGCCCTTCGACATCGGCTATGACCCCATTAATTTCGATCTTCGTCGTGGAGATTTTCTCTGCATTGCTTATGATCTCTCCCGCGACCTGATCCACCGCAGCACGGGTGGCCTCTCCGAGGATGGTTTCCTGAAAATTGCTGCTTCCCATGTCGATTCCGCCGGCGCCCCAGCCACCGTGACCGCCACCGGCGCCACCCATGGAGAAACCACCACGCTTGGATTCACCACTCCCTTGGGCGACGGCCAGGATCTCGGCAGTGCTGGTATCTACCATGCGGGCATCAATAGCCACCATGGCTTTCATGCTCTTCTTCCCGAGTCCACCGAGCCCGAATCCGCCCCAGTTGCCTCCACCGCCACCCAGCTTGAAGCTTTTGTCGTCAAACCCGAACTGGGTGATGCTCCCGACGATGATGGCATTGACCCCCAGGATCTTTCCAATCTTGGCGGCCGTCAACGGGTTGGCGCGGTCGCTGTTTGAAAAATTCTGCTCTGCCAGGATCTGGTCGAGCATCTTCCGTTCGATGACCGAATAGGTTCCATCTTTGACCAGCTTGGTGACGAGCATGTCTGAGATGCCCTTGCCGACATCCCAGTCCCCGGACCACCAGCGCTGGACGGTGCCGAAGTCAAAGTTCATGATCGCGACGCGACGCTTTGTCACGGCGTCCGCAGGCGCCGCAAAACTGGCCGCCGTCACTGCAAAAAACATCAGGAGAGTGAAAATCACTCCCAATCTTCTAATCATGGTCGAGCCCCCCCCTCTGGATCTTTGGATTTATTCAAGGACCTTTAACACCCGCCCGGAGAGCGCCCGGGTGATCCCGGTCGAAGTGACATCCCGAAGCCACCCGGTCGTAATCCGGAAAAGCATTTCTCATCAAGAATCAATTGTAGAAGAACACAAAACAAATCCCTCGCACGCTAGAATGCCGGCTCTGCGTAAACGCCGAAGACTGGCTTCAACTCATCGCATATCTCCCCCAGTGTGGCGTAAGCCTCCACACAATCGACGAGCGGGGGCATCAGGTTATCGTTGCCTTCGGCAGCCTGATGTAACGAACGTAGCGTCCGCGCTACCGCCGTGTGATCCCGCTCTTTCCGCACTCGTGCCAGTTTCTCTCTCTGGCGGTCGGCGACGGTATGATCGATGTAGAGCACATCGATCGGCGGATCGTTATCGGCCATGAAATCGTTCACCCCGACGATGATTTTCTCTTTTCGCTCGACGGCCTTTTGGAACTGGTAGGCGCTTTCCTGGATTTCGCGCTGGGGGAATCCGCGCTCAATCGCCGCGATCATCCCGCCCATGGAATCGATCTTTTCAAAGTAATCATAGCATTCCTTCTCCATGTCCAGCGTCAACCGCTCCAGATAATAAGAGCCCCCGAGGGGATCCACGGTATGAGCCACCCCCGATTCATGGGCGATGATCTGTTGGGTGCGCAGGGCGATTGTAACCGCTTGCTCCGAAGGCAGTGCCAGGGTCTCGTCGAGTGAATTGGTGTGCAGGGATTGAGTCCCTCCAAGCACAGCGGCCAACGCCTGGAGGGCCACTCGAACCACGTTGTTGTAGGGTTGCTGGGCCGTCAGGCTGACCCCGGCCGTCTGGGCATGGGTGCGCATGAGCAAGGACCGCGGGTCCCTGGCGCCAAATCGCTCCTTCATCGTGCGATACCATATCTTACGAGCGGCGCGAAACTTTGCAATTTCTTCAAAGAAGTCATTGTGGGCATTAAAGAAAAAAGAGAGACGGGGAGCGAAGTCGTCGACGTCCATGCCGGCGTCCATGCCCGCTTGGACATATTCAATCCCATCCCTCAGGGTGAAGGCCAACTCCTGCGCGGCAGTCGCCCCGGCTTCCCGGATATGATAGCCGGAGATGGAGATGGAGTTCCAACGTGGCACTTCCCTCGCGCAAAATTGGAAGCCGTCCGTGATGAGGCGCATGGAAGGTCGCGGGGGATAAATCCATTCCTTCTGGGCAATATACTCCTTCAGAATGTCGTTTTGAATGGTTCCGGAGATCCGCTTCCAATCCGCACCCTGCTTCCTTGCGACGGCCAGGTACATGGCGAAGATGACGTGGGCCGGCGCATTGATGGTCATGGATGTGGTGACATCGGAGAGAGGAATCCCTTCGAAAAGGGTTTCCATATCGGCCAGGGACGAGATGGAGACACCACACTTGCCGACCTCTCCTTCGCTGACGGAGTGGTCCGCATCGTAGCCCATTAACGTCGGCAGATCGAAGGCCACGGAGAGGCCGGTTTGCCCGTGGAGCAGGAGATATTTGAACCGTTCGTTGGTTTGCTCGGGCGTGCCGAACCCGGCAAACTGGCGCATCGTCCAGGGTTTTCCCCTGTAGCCGGTGGCGTGAATCCCCCGGGTGAAGGGCGCCTCACCGGGAAAACTTACATCCCGCTCAAAGTCAAGATCCGGAAGCTCGGCCGGGGTGTATAACCGATCCACCGGGCGCATGGACACTGTCGTAAAAGGGCCATTCACTTCGGGGAGCCTCTGGAGCGACTGCTTGAGCGTGGTCTCTTCCCAGCGCTTCTTTGCTTCTTCCATTGTTGAAGAAACCGTATTCGGACGCTTGCTCATAATGTTGGGAACAATCCCTGGGTTCTCTTTGCCCAGCTCAAGAGTGTGGTCGACTTCAAAACTCTCGTAATAGTATGCGATGGGAGGTAAAAAATCAACTCTCGCACCGCCAAGTGTCAACACTTTTTAGAAATGTTCTCATGGTTAACCCGATAGAAATGTCCTCTGAGTCGGATCGTCCTGCATCATCGGTGGCGACGCATCCCCCATGACACGAGAAGTCAGCCGGACCTTCAGTGAGTCGAAGACGAGTGCTTTCAGAAGGCGTGACAAAACCGAAGGGGAGCAAATTCGGGCCCGCCGATGAAACAGAATCAACTCGATCCATAAGACAGAGACTATTTCTAAGGAGTTTTCATGGGGTGATGCTCAAGGAGTCTTGACACCGGCGTTCCCGTAATCTTGACGCCCTCCCACCCCTTTGTTACACTCAACCGCTCTTTCTGCGCTCTAAATATGGGTATTCTCGGCATACATACATCCATTTCAGGGACGATTAAGAACGCAGTGCTGAGCGCGGAAGAGCTGGATTGTGATTGCTTCCAGATGTTTTCGCGCAACCCTCGGGGATGGTCGGCTCCCCCCTTGGCGCCGTCCGAAGCAGAAGCTTTTGTCGTGGAACGAAGGCGTACAGGACTTTCGCCCCTTGTCATTCATGACTGCTACCTGGTCAATCTCGCGGCAGAAAACGGGGAGATCTGGAAGAAATCGATCCTTGCTTTTCGGGACGAGCTTATGCGGGCAGAGCGACTAGGTGCCGATTACCTGGTCTTTCATCCGGGGAATCCCCGATCCCTGGGGCGGGAAAAAGGGATCGAAAGAACGGTCGCCGGGCTGGAAGAAGCAGCGAAAGGGCTGATGCTTGAGGGGGTGACGATCCTCGTCGAAAACACCGCGGGGATGGGGTCAGCCCTGGGTTCTGATTTTGCGGAGGTGTCGCGCATCATCGCGGCCGCTCGGAAGAAGAATTTGAGAATGGGATGCTGCCTTGACACTCAGCACACCTTTGCGGCTGGATATGACATTTCAGACGCAAAGGGGCTGGAGAAAACGGTCAGCTATCTTGAAAAGACGATGGGCCTGGAGGAGATCAAGGTCATCCACGCCAATGATTCCAAGGTGCCCCTGGGGAGTCGGGTCGATCGGCACGAGCATATCGGACGGGGGAGAATTGGACAGCGAGCCTTCGGGCGACTCGTCAATCATCCCGCCTTTCGAGGGCTTCCGTTTATCTTGGAGACACCCATCGACAAGCCGGGGGATGATTGCCACAACCTGAAAGTCCTGCGGTCCTTGATGGGACGGCCGAATGGAAAAGGGAAAAGGATTCACCGCGCTTAGAGTGTTTCCAAATTGCGTCCATCAAACTCCCGGTGCAAATGAGCGGAAACCAAGCCGGGTCTTATTAGAAACACGAAAAGCCAGAGGATTTGTCGTCAACTGAGGAGTCTCACATAATCCTGTTTTTGTCAGAGCGAAGGTTTTTAACTTCCTGTGTTCCTGGCTTCTTTGCGAAAGGGTGTGCCAACCTTTACCGGCATAAATTCTGTAGATAGGCTGCTGAAGACCATTATTATGGCTGAGAGAAGATACGATCCTCACCAAATTGAACCTAAGTGGCAGAGGGCTTGGATCGAAGGCCGCGATTTTGAAGTCGACCCGCAATCCACCAAGCCGAAATTCTATACCCTGGAAATGTTTGCATACCCATCGGGCAACATCCATATGGGTCATGTGCGCAACTACTCGCTGGTGGATGCGGTCGCCCGATACAAGCGGATGCAGGGGTTCAATGTCCTCCACCCGGTGGGGTGGGACGCCTTTGGTTTGCCGGCGGAAAATGCCGCCATCAAGCACCAGATTCATCCGGAGGTGTGGACGCGCCAATGCATCGCTAACATGAAGCAGCAGTTGCAAAGGCTCGGCTTCAGTGTGGACTGGACACGGGAGTTTGCCACCTGTGATGTGGAATATTACAAGTGGAATCAGTGGTTCTTCCTCAAGATGTTTGAGCGGGGCCTGGCCTACCGGAAAAAGAGTACGGTTAACTGGTGCCCGCAATGTCAAACGACTCTGGCGAATGAGCAGGTGGTGGGGGGATGTTGCTGGCGCCATGAGGACACCCTCGTGGAACTGCGTGAACTTGAACAGTGGTTTTTGAAGATCACCGACTACGCGGACGAATTGGACGCCTATCTCGACAAGCTGACCGGATTCCCCGAGCGGACCTTGTTGATGCAGAGAAACTGGATTGGCAAATCCGTCGGAGCGAACATCGATTTTCCTGTTGAGAATAGCTCGAGCCGTATTCCGGTCTTTACCACGAGGATCGACACGATTTTTGGTGCAACCTATATGGTGCTGGCCCCCGAACATCCGCTGGTAGCGGAACTCGTCACAGGTCAACCTGAGGAGAAGCAGGTGTTGGGTTTCTGCGACAGGATCAAGCGGGAAGACAAGATCAACCGGGTGTCTGCCCTCCAGGAAAAAGAGGGGATCTTCACGGGCCGGTACGCCATCAACCCTTTTTCCGGGGAGCGGATGCCGGTCTGGGTCGCGAATTTTGTTGTGATGGAATATGGGACCGGCGCCGTGATGTCGGTGCCGGCACATGATCAGCGCGATTTTGAATTTGCTCTGAAATACAAGCTTCCCGTTCGCGTGGTGGTTCAAAACCAGGAGCACTCGCTGGCCCTGGGTGAGATGCACGAGGCGTTTGTGGAAGATGGCGTTCTGGTGGCATCCGCCGAGTTTTCCGGACGCTCCTCCCGCGAGGCGCGCACGGAGATGACCGCGAAAGCGGAACGGGGTGGATTCGGGAAGGCCGCAATCCTTTTTCGCATCAAGGACTGGGGAGTTTCCCGGCAGCGCTATTGGGGAACCCCGATTCCGATGATCCACTGTGAGCAATGCGGAATTGTCCCCGTGCCTGAAAAAGACCTGCCGGTCGTTCTGCCGAAAGTCGAACGATTTACCGGGGCCGGGGGCTCACCGCTGGCCGGCGTCCCGGAATTCATCAATGTACAATGCCCGAAGTGTGGCGGGGCAGCGCGGCGTGACAGCGACACCATGGATACCTTCGTGGATTCGTCGTGGTATTTCTTCCGCTATTGCGACCCTCATAACTCGACCCGCTCGTTTGCGCAAAAATTGATCGATGATTGGTTTCCCATCGATTTGTATATCGGCGGCATCGAACACGCCATTCTGCACCTGATTTATTCGCGTTTCTGGACGAAAATGATGCGTGACCTGGGTGTGGTGAAGGTGGACGAGCCTATCGCGAACCTTTTTCACCTGGGGATGGTCCTGAAAGATGGCGCCGTTATGTCCAAGTCGAAAGGAAATATTGTTGATCCCGACGAGATTGTCTCGGACTTCGGTGCCGATACGGCCCGCATGTTTATTCTTTTTGGTGGCCCTCCGGAAAAGGAATTGGATTGGGATGAAGCGGCTGTGGCAGGGATGTTCAAGTTCCTGCAGAAGGTCTTCAGGTTGGTCGTCCAGAATGTGGATTGGATGAAGGGATTTTCTGAAACCCCGCCGGAGTCCTCGTTGACGGCTCCGGCGAAGGCACTGCGCCGGAAGATGCATCAGACGATCAAGCGCGTCAGCAACGACCTGGAACATCGCCTTCATTTCAATGTGTCTATCGCCGCGATGATGGAGCTCAACAACAAGATGTCGGACATGGACGCGAAGGAGCTTGAAAACCCCGGGGGCCGGATGGTTTTCAAAGAGAGCTGCGAGGCTTTGATCCGAATGATGTCCGTGTTTGCCCCGCATATCGCCGAAGAGATGTGGGAACTGGTCGGTCACTCCGAACGGCTGACCGTTGCGGCCTGGCCGCAATATAGTGAGGCGCTGGCCGCCGAAGAGGAAATTGAAATTCCCATCCAGATCAACGGAAAGGTGCGGGGTCGTATCCTGGTGTCCGCTGACGTTTCCGGGGATGAAATCAAACGGCGGGCCCTGGGGGATCCCAAGGTGAAATCCTGGGTGGGGGACAAGACGGTGGTGAAGTTCATCGTGATTCCCAAACGGCTTGTCAATATCGTCGTGAAATGACGCGGCAGGACAAATATCGCGGTGTCTTGACGAGGAATTGCTTAGAATGCTGCACTCGTCGAAGGTGGAGGCTGGGTTCGAAGGTCGTCCCCGGCCGGGAGCAAAAAGATGGTGAAATGGCGTGTGGGTTTCAAAGAGTGGAACCCTTCAATCTCGGGAGGGAGTCTCGTGCGGGGTTTGACTGTCCTTGCCCCGCGACTGTCCCTTCTTCTGTTCCTTGCTCTTGGGGCGGGTTGCGGTTACCATCTCGCCGGCAAGGCCACGAAGCTCCCCTCCAACATTCAGACCATTGCGATTCCGACCTTCTCCAACAACACCACCTATTTCAAAGTGGAGCAGCGGCTGACGCGCGCGCTGATTGAAGAATTCATTGCACGGACGAAGTACAGGATCGTGTCGTCTGAGAACGGCGCTGATGCCGTGATTTCCGGGCGGGTCATGAATCTGGGAGCGACGCCGGTGATCTTCGATCCGTCAGGCCGGGCCACCACATTTCTGGTCAGCGTGGGGATCTCTGTGACGATGACCGATCCCCTCAAGAAGACCACCTACTATCAGAACAAGAATTTTTCCTTTCGTGAAGAATACGAAATCAGCCGCGATCCATCCCAGTTTTTCCAGGAAGACAGCGCCGCGCTGGATCGACTGGCCCATCAGTTCGCCCAGACCCTGGTGAGCGCCATTCTGGAGAACTTCTAGTCGACCCATGAGAGAAATATTCCCCCGCGTTTATTCCTGCGAATTCTCCAGCCCTAAGACGTACGAAGCCAATGCCTATCTCATTCTTTCAGAACGAGGGAATATCCTTGTTGAGGTTCCGGAATTCATCCCTCGAATGCTCGTCGAACTGGAGTTTTTTGGGGGAGTCCGGTACATTTTTCTGAGTCATCGGGACGATGCGGGCGATGCGTGCAAGTTCAAAAAACACTTTGACGCTCGTATCCTGATGCACGAGAGTGAACGCAGCCATGTGCCGTGCGGTGTGGATATCTCCTTTGAGGACGATTTTCAGTTTGATCAAGAAGTGACCTTGATCCACACCCCCGGCCACAGTCCCGGAACCTCATGCCTCCTCCTGAACATTGAGGGGGGAATTCTCTTCTGTGGCGATCACCTCCTTGGGAATGACCATGGGTTGGTGCGGCCCGTTCGCTTCGAGTGGACTTGGAATTGGGAGCGGCAGCTTGAAAGCGCCCGAAAGTTGTTGACCTACCCCTTTAACATCGTTATTCCCGCCCACGCCTCCCTCAAGAAGGGATATATCGCTAACGGGAAGGGAGCGTTGAAGGAATGGCTCGACGAACAGCCTCGCGAGGAACCCCCGGGATAGGCCATCAGCGCCCATTAACAGATGTTTGCCTCTGTGCGGATTCCACGCTATAATTTAAGCCTCTCTTTCCTGTGTGAAAATCGATGTTGACAGTTTGCATTCGAACCGCTTTTCGCCAATTGAAAGGATAATCGCATGAATACGTTATTGGATGGAAAACCCATGGACAGCGGGCAACGGCCACCCTCTTCGCCTGTTGCTCCGGCGGCCAAGCCCCCCTCCGGCTCTTCGGGCCTGCTCGGCATCATCAGCCTGATTGTTGCGGTGGTATCGCTCTTGTTGCTTGCCTATGTCGCGTTTGATTTGAATGGCGCCAAAAAAGCACTGCAAAAGAGCAATGAAGATATCGCCTCACTGACCAAGGGTTTGGATGCCGCCGACCGACGCGTCCTGAATCTGGGTGCCGACTTCAGCGTGGTCAAAGAGAAACTGGGAATTACACAACGCGAGTTGGATGCGGCACGCGCCCAGGCTGAACTAATGCAGCGCGAGCAGCAGAAATCCGCCCAGGAGCTGAAGGCGCAGCTTTCGAAGAAGGCGGAAACCACCCAGGTCAGCCAACTGAAGGAGGAAACCAGTTCGAAGATCGGGGCGGTGAGTGGGGAAGTCACCAATGTCAAGACCGATGTCGAAAAAACCAAGAAGGATCTGGAAGCGGCCCGTCGCGAACTCCTGGATGTGCGCGACACCTTAAGCACCCAGATCGCGCATAATTCAAGCGAATTGGGCGATCTCCGGCGCAAGGGCGAACGGAACTACGTCGAGTTTGAGCTCGACAAAAAACAGGGGTTTAAGAAGGTGGGGGACCTCGCGCTACGATTGACCAAGCTGGATCAAAAAAGGAAGAAATATTCCCTGATGGTGTCGGTCGATGACAACTCCTTGGAGAAGAAAGACAAGACGGTCGACGAACCCGTTCAGTTCCTGGTGGGGAAAGATCGTTTGCGCTATGAGATCGTGATCTACCAGGTGGGCAAAACGACGGTCACCGGATACTTGAGCGTTCCGAAGGATGTCAAACTCGCTTCCGAGAATCCCCGGCCCTCTCAGTAATCTCCGAGGGGCATCGGCCGTGGATCCCAGGAGGCCTCATGCCATTTCAGTGTTGAGGACCCAGGGAACGGCCACTGGATCAGTTTCGTGATCCCCGCACCGCCTGCCCCCCGTGGACGCGTGGATGACCCGGGGGACGATTGAGGCGTTGGACTCCACGCTCGTCCCTATCACTACAACGTGGGGGCCATTTGAATGTCGAGTCAGGCGACGACATGGCGAGCACCCGCCAGCCTATTCAAGGCAGGTTGGATCATCAGCGCCAATGACGATCTGGTGTACTTCATCGGCAGCGTGGCCTCTGGGTATGCACTGTTACTCTTGAATCGGGTGTGGGGCGTCCCCCTGCTTTTTCTCGTCTTTGTCTGGGCCATCGTTTTTGACGGCCCCCATGTGTGGGCGACCTTCTCGCGAACCTATCTGGATGCCGAGGAGAGGAAACAGCGGGCCCGACTCCTTTACGGATGTGCCTTCTGGTTTGTCCTCGGCCCGAGTTTGGTTCTGTCAACCCAGTGGTTCCACTGGGATATTTTTGCGAAATCCTTTTTCTTCTTTGCAAACATTTGGGCTTACTACCACCTGGTCAAACAG
>JBAVHJ010000463.1:0-18148 GCA_049685715.1 Terriglobia bacterium
CTTACAAGATCCCGGCCAAAGGGTTTTTCAATAATAATGCGGGTCCAGTTTTTGGATCCGCTTCCGGCCACCAACCGCGCTGCCCCCAACTGGCGAATGATTTCTGAATAAGCCTCGGGGGGAGTAGAGAGATAAAATAATCGGTTGTTCTGTGTCCCTCTTTCGCGGTCGATCCGGTCAAGCATTTCCCCCAGCTTCTTGTATCCCGCAGGATCAGAAAAATCGGAAGAGCAATAGAACATCCCCTCCTCGAATGACTTCCAAACGGGAGTCTTGAGACGATCCTCTCCAATGAACTCGCGCTGCGACTGGCGGAATTGATCGTCGGTCCAGGATTTGCGAGAGAAACCCACCACTCCAAACGAGGAAGGGAGTAACTGGTTTTCTGCCAGGCTGAAGAGTGCCGGAATCAGTTTTCGCTTGGTGAGATCTCCCGTGGCCCCAAAAATGACCACGAGGCACGGGTCCGCCGAGCGCTCCACTTGTAATCCCTCACGAAGCGGATTGGTCAGTAGTGTCGTCGATGTCATGATCTCCTCTGTATTCAAAAGTGAAAAAAGATCCGACCCTTCGATCCTCTTGCAACGGGCAAGCGGTCGCCCCAGTCCCCATCCAAGCGGGGGTTGGGCCATCCACCCGGACCCTTCCCCCCAGGCCAAAGAAACTCCCGAAGGAACCTGTCCCGTTCAGGATCGCCCTCTTTGGGTCGGCGGGCTCAATCTCTTCGCTGGAGTCATTTTGTTGCGGCCTTCACGGCGTGTCCGCCAAACTCATTCCGAAGGGCTGCCAATACCTTTGCGGAAAATGACTCTGGCTGACGGGAGTGGAACCGTTCGAAAAGGGAGAGGGTGATGATCGGTGCCGCCACATTGTGGTCGATTGCTTCCAAAATGGTCCAACGCCCTTCGCCGGAGTCCTCGACGTAGCCCTTGATGTTTTGGAGGTGGGGATCCTTTTCCAGAGCATCCTGGGCCAGTTCCAACAGCCAGGAGCGGACGACGCTGGCGTGATTCCACAACTTTGCAATCTGGGGAAGGTTCAAATTGAATGGCGAATTGTGGAGGATCTCAAAGCCTTCCCCGTAAGCCTGCATCAGTCCGTATTCAATTCCGTTGTGAATCATCTTGACGTAGTGGCCGGACCCCGATGGACCCACAAAGGCATAGCCATTTTCGGGGGCCAAGGTCCCAAAAATCGGTTCGATCGATTTGAGAATGGACGGTTCGCCACCGATCATCATGCAGTAGCCGTTCTGCAGTCCCCAGACTCCCCCACTGGTGCCGCAGTCCACAAAATGGATGCCGCGGTCGCCCAGTTCCTTCCCGCGACGCATACTGTCTTTGAACATGGAGTTGCCGCCGTCGATAATGCTGTCGCCTTTCTGCAGATGGGATGCCACCTCGTTGATTGTTTCCTGTGTCGGGTTGCCTGAAGGAACCATCAGCCATACGATCCGTGGCGGACGAAGTTGGGTCACCATCTCCGCAACGGAGGTAGAGGGAGTTGCTCCCAGGGCACCCAAAGCCTTAACGACCTCCTGATTGCGATCAAAGGCGACGACCTGGTGTCCCCCCTTGAGCAACCGCTGCACCATGTTCCCTCCCATTTTACCTAATCCAATGAATCCCAATTGCATGGCATCTCTCCTTTCCTCGACATGCGTTGACCAATATCCTCACGCCGGGACAATAAAAAACACCGCACCCCGAGCAATTCAAATTCTCCGCCTTATCCTGCTCGCTTGGCGTGCCCTTTGGGCACTGCGTCTTCGATGACCCTCAAAAGTTGTTTCAGGCTGGCTTCAACGGGGAGTCCCAGATGCACTCGAAGCGCCCGGCGCTGGTGTACAGCCAGCGATTGCATGTCTCCGATAGCCTGCGCCTGTTTCAAAATCCCGAAGGTATAGGCCTCGCCTGGGATCTCGAGATCTTGATCGTCATCGGCCGTTATCTGAAGGAAAAGCCCCCGATTGGGTCCCCCCTTGTGCAGCTGTCCCGTGGAATGAAGAAAGCGTGGACCAAAGCCCAGGGTTGTCGCCAGCCTTAACGTGTCACGCAAATGCATTCGAATTCTCTGCAACAGTTCCTGGCAAGCTTCCGTTCGATCCAGATAGGCCATCAAGGCAATGTAGTCGCCCTCCCTGGCCTGCGAGAAGTGTGCTGCCACCTGGCGCACCAGCGGGTCCGCTGATTTTCTGTCGCTGAACAACCTCAGCCCTCCGGAACTTGCCACAACCGTTTGTTCCGGAAGGTGGCCGGAATGCTGGAATTGTTCCAGAACTCGTTTTGTATTGTCCTTGGACTCCTGCACGTTCGGCTGATCAAACGCGTTGATCCCGAGGAGAGCCCCTGCGATCGCCGTGGCAAATTCCCAACGGAAGAACTCCTCCCCCAGATCAATCAGCTCTTCTATGTTGATTCGGATGACGGGATGACCCGCCGACTCGATAGCGGCGAGCTTGGCAGCCTCTCGATCGGTCCCTGAGGAAGTCAGGTTCAAGTGAACAAAAACACGATCCGAGCGATAAAGGACGGGTTCTCCAAGCACTTCGCCCTCAATGGGCACGATCCCCTTCCCTTCTTTGCCCGTGGATTCCGCAATCAGCTGCTCAACCCAGTATCCAAAAGTTCTGATTTCGGGGGACAGCACAAAAGTGAGTTTGTCCCGCCCCTGCTTGGCGAGTACCGCAAGGGTCGCCCCCAGCAAGGCACCCGCATTATCGCTGACCGGAACCGAACTACTGCAACTGTGGACCATTCGCAATACACGTTCCAGGAATTCCTTCAAGTCCACTCCCAGCAATGTCAGCGGCACAAGACCAAAAAATGAAAGAGCTGAATAACGACCACCGATCTCCACTGGAGCACTAAAGATCCGACGGAAACTGTGTTCCTTGGCCAGGGTTTCCAATGCAGTTCCCGGGTCAGTGATGGCAATGAAATGTTTTCCGGCTGCTTCCCCCTTTTCCGCCGTTACCTTTTTCCAAAAGTACTTAAAGTGGGACAGGGTCTCTGTTGTGCCGCCAGACTTCGACGCAATAATGAAGAGCGTTCGAGAAAGATCAATGGCCGATTCAAGGCGCGAAATCGTTGCAGGATGCGTCGAGTCGAGAACATGCAGGTCCGGATACCCCTCCTTCACTCCGAAGGTAGTCCGGCACACCTCGGGACACAAACTGGACCCTCCCATGCCTGCGAGGACGGTGTGGGTGAACCCCTCAGTCTTGATCTCGCTGGCAAATTCCACAAGCACTTCGGCATGATCTCGCATTTGCTCGGGGATCGTCAGCCAACCTAAAGCATTCTTGATGACTCGTTGATGGGCTTCCTCGGATTTCCACAAGGTCGCGTCCTTCATCCAGAGTCGCCTCGTTGCATCCTTCGCCTGCAACTCATGCACCGCCTGATCCACACCTGATTGCAGGCTTCCTAGCGAGAAGGCCTGGCGATCGATCTTGCCTCCCTGCAGCCGCTCACGTTTTTCCTCGATGACATGCATCAATGATTCATACGATTGGGCGAACAGCCTTACTCCCTCTTCCAACAACTCCTCCGTAACCCGGTTCAGATTAATCCCCAGGGTCCCCAACTGCGTCTGATGCATGCGGGCGCCCTCGAGATTGGCTTCGAGGTTTGCATGGCATTTCCCATGATCATGGAACGCTAGAAAGGTCGCCGGAGGCACTGTCGTCACGGTGTGTGGGCCGATCAATTCGCTGACGTAGAGAATATCGGAGTAATGCGGGTTCTTGGTTCCAGTGGAGGCCCACAGCGGCCGTTGCACGCGGCCCCCCTTCCCTCGGAGAGCGAGGAACCTCGGTGTCGTGAAAATTTCCCGGAATTTCTGGTACGCCATCTTCGCGTTTGCAATCGCAATCTTGCCCAGGAGGGACTGGCAGAGAAGCTGTTTTTTCGTGTCGCTGTCGTTTCGAATCATATCCTCCAGAAGATGATCAACCTTCGTGTCTATGCGGCTCACGAAAAAGGAGGCGACGGAAGCTACCTGCTCAAGTGACTCCCCCGATGCCGCCCGGCTTTCCAAGCCCGAGATATAAGCGTTGGCCACTTTTTCATACTCCCCTACCGAGAACAGGAGCGTCACATTGACATTGATCCCCGAAGCAATCAAAGCTTCAATGGCAGGGAGCCCCTCCGGGGTTCCAGGAACCTTGATCATGAGGTTGGGCCGATTGACAAGCTTCCATAATCGATGGGCTTCGCTCACGGTGGTCGCCGTGTTGTGAGCGAGAAGAGGTGAAACCTCCAGACTCACATAGCCGTCCAGATGATCCGTCCGGTCGTAATGGGAACGAAAGAGGTCCGCCGTTTTTTGAATGTCCTCCACGGCGAGAATCTCGAAGAGTCGCCCCGGTTCCTCGTCCCTCACGGACTCAACCTGTGCCAACGCTGCATCATAGTCAGTGGATCCCGAGATGGCTTTTTCAAAAATGGTGGGGTTGGAGGTCACCCCGCGAAGACCATCCACTTCGATCAGACGTTTGAGTTCACCCGATGTGATCAGGGATCGTCGAATATTATCGTACCAAACCGATTGGCCATATTCAGCCAGTTCGACAATAGGATTGTCACCCATATTAGAACCCTCCTTCATGCCCAGGACGTCAAGGAGTCCCCATGTTCGAAAGTCAGTGCGGAAAGGTCATCCGATCTCACCTCTCCAGCTCTATGAGTTCAATGTCGGCTGGATCGGTCCCGAAGGACATTCCCATTCCCAATGTGAATGAGCAGAACCCCAGCGCCTCAGTTTGAGAACTTCAATTATCCAGCGCACTGGGCCGAAGAACGGACCGCGGCCTGAAAGCTATTGCTCATCACCTATCCCTAAGTCAGATCCCTGACTCAATTCACCTCATGGTACTTACCGCCCAAGCAATTTCCGGGCACGAGCCACGACGTTGCCGACGGTAAAACCGAAGGTCTCTAAGATCACCTTGAGGGGAGCAGAGATTCCGTACCCATCGACAAAGATCAGGTCCCCTGCTTCTCCGATCCATTTCTGCCAGCCCATGGGTCCCGCCATTTCAATGGCCAGTCGCATTTTTACTGTCGGGGGCAACACCGAGTCGCGGTAGGCCTGCGGTTGTTGTTCAAACAGCTCCCAGCTTGGCATGGAGACGATCTGGGCTCGAATTCCTGATTTCGCCAGTTCGAGGCGTGCGTCGACAGCAAGAGAGACCTCTGAACCCGTGGCAATCAGAATAATGTCGGGTGAACTACCTCCATCCGCCTCGGCCAGGACATAGGCACCCTTTAGCAGGCCAGTGGCAGACGCATACTTCGTTCGATCGATGGGTGGCAGTTTCTGCCGGGTGAGGACAATCACGGTGGGCGACTTGCGGTTTTCGAGGGCATACTTCCATGCCTGGGCCGTCTCATCCCCATCCGCAGGTCGGATCACAGTTAGATTTGGAATGGCCCGCAAGGCAGCAAGATGTTCGACCGGCTGATGCGTGGGACCATCCTCACCCAGCCCCAAGGAATCATGGGTGAACAAAAAAATGGACGGATACTCGCTGAAGGCGGCCAACCGCATCGGCGGGCGCATGTAATCGGAAAATTGCAAGAACGTGGCACTGAAAGAGATCAGTCCGCTCAGTGCAATCCCGTTGGTAATCGACCCCATCGCATGTTCCCGGACCCCGAAATGGAAGTTGCGCCCCTGATAACTCCCCTTTTCAAAATCCGGAACGCCCTTCATGAGCGTATCAGTGGAAGGGGCCAGGTCACCGGACCCGCCCACCAGCCAAGGGACGACCTGGGCCACGGCATTGATGACTTTGCCTGAGGCCTCGCGGGTCGCCAGGGGCCCGTCAGAAACTTTAAAGCTGGGCAGAGATTTCTCCCATCCACCGGGCAGTTCTCCTTCCTGTATTAGTTTCCACTGCGCCGCCAACTCGGGATAATCCTGAGCGTACCGATTCAACCTCGCTTCCCAGTCCGCCTCGAATGCCTGACCGCGACGGACGGCCTCGCGATAGTGTGCAAGGACCTCAGATGGAACATAAAACTGCGCCTCCTCGGGCCAGCCCAAATTTCTCTTCGTGAGTTTTACTTCATCGGCTCCCAGAGGCGAACCGTGGGCGCCGGCCGTATCCTGTTTGTGAGGGCTGCCATAAGCGAGATGCGTCCGACAACAAATGATGGAGGGACGCTCCCTCTCTTCGCGGGCGGCCTCAATAGCCTTGTGAACAGCTTCGAGGTCGTTGCCATCCACCCGCTGCACATGCCACCGGTAGGCGGCAAAGCGTTCGTCCACGCTTTCAGTGAAGGCCAATGCCGTGTCGCCCTCGATACTGATGTGATTGTCATCGTACAGATAAATGAGGTTCCCCAGGCCGAGGTGTCCGGCGAGCGATGCCGCTTCCGAAGTCACCCCTTCCATCAGATCGCCATCGCTGACAATCGCGTAGATAAGGTAATCCACCAACGAGTGCGACGGCCGGTTGAAGTAAGAGGCAAGGTACTTTTGCGCAATGGCCATACCGACGCCATTTGCGAAGCCTTGGCCGAGAGGACCGGTCGTGCACTCCACGCCCGGGGTGACGCCGTACTCCGGATGGCCGGGAGTGATGGATCCCGCCTGTCGAAATTGCTTGAGTTGTTCCAGGGGGAGATCATATCCGGTCAGATAGAGTAAAGCATACTGCAGCATGCACCCATGGCCGGGCGAAAGGATAAAACGATCGCGATTGGCCCACTTGGGATTGACGGGATTGTGATGCAAGAAATGATCCCACAGGACATAAGCCATGACGGCCGCCCCCATGGGCATTCCGGGATGACCGGAATTTGCCTTCTGAACTGCATCCATGGCCAAAGTGCGAATGGTGTTGATGGAGAGTTCGTCAATCTGTTTTTGGTTTAGAGCAGCAGCACTCATCCGTCCTCCCGTAGATCCCGCGTTGATTTTTCTGTTCTCATGGTTACACACAGCCAAGGGATCTCCCGCACTTAGCCTTTGAAACGATCCCTCTCCCAAGTTTCTGGATACAGACAGTGGAAAAGATCATGCACAAGCCATTTACGGCCTCCGGATCGGGCCGGAACAATCCCCCTTACCCTCCGGCAGCGAGGGCCCCTCCGAGAACGTACGTCTCGATTCCCTTGGCGAACCCTTCTTCCGTGTTGGAGGCCGTAGTATATTGAGCAGCCTTCTTGACCGTCTCGCTACTATTGCCCATGGCAATCGAGAGCCCGGCTCGCGCGAACATCTCCACATCGTTCGGTCCGTCCCCTATGGCGGCAATCCGGGCCACCGGAACCTGAAGGATCCGTGAGAGGTTCGTGATCACCGCTCCCTTATTCGCATTCCTTGCGGTAATATCGACGAATCGAGGTTGGGACTGCGTCACTGTAAGCTGTGCCCCAAGTTCCCGACGAATCGTCTGGGCGCACAAGGCAGCGATCTCCGGTTGACCCACCACGGTCAGCTTGGGACAGTCGTTAAAGCACTCTTCAATATGTTCGACAATCTCTGCTGCGAATCCAACCGTGTGTTCTTCACGTTCGACGAATTCATCGCGACGTCGTGCAAACCAATCCCACTCCTGATAAGTCCAGAGATTGAGCTCAAGTTTATCGGAGATGGACCGAACGCGTTCAATCAGCGGGATTGGAATAACTTGTTTTTCGATAACTCTCCCATCCGGATAGGTAATTTGGGCGCCGTTGAAGGGGGCAAATGGGAGCATGATGCCGAAGGCCCTGAGGACCATGTCGAGACCTCGCGGAGGACGAGAACTCGCCACTGTAAACCCGAGACCGTGCTCCTGAAGGCGCGCCACAGCTTGTCTTGCCCGGAGCGTTAGCTCATGTTCGGGCGTAAGTAATGTCCCATCGACATCGGAAACAACCAGACCAAGCATGTTGACCATTTTGACCTTGAGTAGACATCTGCCAGAGAAGATCAATTACCCCAACGATTCAACTCAATCTTGTCCACCGGAACCGTACTCCTCGGCGCGTCCTATGACTGGTCGGCTTACGACCAAAGCGACACCGTCTCCTCTCCTGCAGGTCCCCCCAAATTGGGCAGACAGCGGGCTGTTTAAATCCGAATTAAGTAACCTTAGATGACTCGATACTCTCACAAGTTAAAATGAAAATCAATCAACGGGGACTCGATTGTCGGAGACCCCAACCGTTGCTTCTGATCCATGAAGTCCCAGCTTCCCCCACAATTCCCCCCTTTGACTCCCGTCTCGCTCTCTTCTATAATTCCCCCGCCATAACTAGGGATGAGTAAAAGGGGACCTGACCCCTCCGCCGGTGTTCTGATCACGATAGCCACGATCACTTGGGACCTTAAATAACCGAGCGTCTTGTCGCCGCGGCTCGTTCGCGGCGGATGCACAGGCCCGATCTTTGAATCGGCTGCATCCTTTCTTGGACAAACAAGATGCTGTGAATTTGCGACACAGAGTAGTGAACAGTTGCTCATCATATCGTGCAACGATATGATATTGTCAACTTGATTCAGTTGGAGGTTGCTGCATGACCCGAGCTCTTCAAATGCTTTTGTCCAAACGACAATTTGAGCGAATTGCCGCCTTCCGCCACACCCTCCGCCGTTTTTTGCGCCACAGTGAAAGGGCGGTTCGCGACCAAGGCGTCACCCCCCAACAATACCACCTCATCCTGGCCATTAAGGGTTTCCCCAAACGCAATTTCGCCTCAGTCGGAGAACTTGCCGAGCAGCTTCAGCGCAACCATCACACGGTGGTGGAACTGATTAACCGGACCGAGAAACTCGGCTTGGTCAAACGGCGCCCCGGCACAGAAGATCGCCGTCAAGTCTTCATCGAATTGACCGTCAAAGGGGAACGGATGCTGGAACGATTGGTCCAGCAGCACAGGGCTGAGTACCGAATCCTGCATTCGAGCCTAACGACACTTATGGAAAGTCGAGTGGAATTAGGAAAATCAAAATCGAGTTCCCGGAATTAGCCGCTTCTGAAATAACCTCAGATTTCGGAAGTCGCTGGAATCTGCGCAGTGGAATCCGCTTTCACACCTGCATTGAAACCCGACGGACTTCAAGATTCCTCGAGCATTGAATTCGCTACCTAAATGGAGTGGATCTAAAAACGGGGGAGACCGCCGATCTCCCCCGTTCTATGGGTGGGAAGTTACTTGACAGAGGTAATGTAAGAGAGGACTGGGGATAGGAGAGCATATGAATTCTCCACTTGATTTATGATCGGAAGACGCCTCTGGCTACAAGCCATGGTATTGTGCCCTTCCCACAAAACCCTATCAAACCGTCAAGACACAACCAAATTCGATATTCTATTGTCAGGGACAGGCGGAAAGCGAATCTCGGACCCCACCGAGTATCCATGAATCCAACCCGGGGACAACCGAGGTATGAAACCCGCGGCTAAAAGCACTTGAATAGGCTATGGCTCAGGCGAGAGGAGGGGCCCGCTGTGTCGTCGACGAGAAATTCTGCACAAAAGGCAACACGGTTTCGGGAAGCAGGCAGGTTTCGTTCCTTGAAGGAACCGAATTCAAAATGATCGGGGCTGTTGGAGGTGTACTGTCGAAGGTAGACCACAGGCAAGCGATACATACGGAGTCATCCTGTGGATGCGCACTGGAAAAGGATTGAACTGCGGCACCCGCCGGATGGGAATCAAATAAGTGAATTATAGAAAGACGGCAAACATGAAAATCATCAGCAGTCGAAAAGGTGGGAAATAACAGAGGCACCAGAGTCATCAGGATCAAAGCGACCGCATAGCGGCTTTCGCGAAACGCAAGTGTCAATGGTTTGTCCATCAGGGTGCCTTGTTCAGGATCTTCAGTTCCACTGGTAGAATGAAACCCGTCCACTCCAACGTCGATCGAGCATCCGTCCTCACCCACTGACGCCCCCGCTCCAAGGGGAAGCCTTGAACCTGTGTCCTGCGATCTGGATTCCTTATCCTAGTTCGGGCGGAATCAAAAAATCAAGAAAAAACTCTTATCGGGTATTCCCCCCTTGCTCAAAGTGGTCCACGAGCACCTTGGCAAGCCTGGCGATTGTAAGCGTTGCCGCGTTGTCGGGAGTCCACCGAGTGTCCGGGGAGTTCCAGGTAAAGATCGCCAGAAGATAGGTTCCCTTCTTGGTGATGATCAACCCAACATCATTGCGGACGTTGTCCAATGCCCCTGTCTTGTCAGCGACCTGGACTCCCCCCGAGTTCTGTCCAAGGTCGTCATAGCTGACAAAGCGGGGGATCTGATCGCGGTCTCGCTGTTTCTTCAGGATCGAGATCATGGTCTCGGAGTTGGCCTGATCAACAAGTTGACCCCGCGCTAGCATCTCAAGGAGACGGAGCATGTCTGAAGGGGTGGTGACCCCCAACCCAAATCTCTTCTGCTCCGGACTTGGTTTTGGGGGCGGGAGAAAGACCTTTTTAAAGAGCCTTGTTTGGGCCAATCCCAGTGTTTCCATCCGTGCGTTCACGGCATCGATGCCGAGCGAATCTATCACCATATTTGTGGCGGTATTATCACTCAAGACAATCATTAGGGTAATGGCATCGCGCAGTGGCAGGATCAGGCCATCGGAGAGGTCCTGCAGGATGCCCGAGCCCGGAACCCTGTTGTCCTTATCCAACATCAGCAGCCGATCCAATGGGGTTCGCTCTTGCGCCGCCTGATAGAAGGCTTCCACCATGATCGGAAGCTTGATGACGCTTGCGGTCTGCACCCTTTCATTGGCGTTGATTTCGATGACTTCTCCTGTCCGGAGATTCTTGGCAGCGAGGGCAACGTTTCCTTTGAAGGAATCAATAATCTGCTGAAGTTGGGGGGGAGTGCCCGGTGGAATGGCTCGCGCATAACCCGAATGACTTCCCCCAGCCATCAGGAGAATACATGGGAGCACGACCAGAATTCTTTTAAAGGGATGCATGGATTCACTCTCGGGAAAAGGAGGTCAGTGATGCTATTTGTATATCAGATACTTTCCGCGGATTTTCTTAAAATGATCTTCGTCGGCCGACAGAGCGTGATGAAGGCTCTTCAGTTCGGCGCCATCCTTCAGTTGCTGAAAGAGCGCTTCACTCCCCAAGAGCGGTAGAATTTTTTCAATCTGAAACTTGCCCGGATAAAGCTGATGCAAGGCGGAAACGAGGGCCAGCATCGCCTTTCCCGTATCGAATGAATCCCGCTCAACAACCATGAAGAAGATGCCTCCACAATGTTCATTTGCGAAGGGCTTGGCATTGGGGGTAAAACGAATAGGGTAAACCCGCAGCCCGGCCACCCGTGCAGCCAGAACCTTCTTGGCCAACTGAATCCCGTCGATCCAAGGCGCACCAAAAATCTCGAACGGGGCATCAGTTCCTCGTCCCACAGAGACATTCGCCCCCTCCAGAACTGCCACCGCAGGGTAGAGGAGTGCCTCGTTCATGTTCCGCATATTGGGCGAGGGCAGAACCCAGGGGAGCCCCGTCTCGTCAAACCACTGCCACCGTCGCCAACCCCGCATTTGAATGACTTTCAAATCAACACCAATCTTCTTTTCTTCATTGTACATTTGGGCGAGTTCGCCCACGGTCATGCCGTGGCGAATGGGCATTCCGGGAAAATAGCCCACGAACGAAACGTGTTTTGCATCGAGGGCCGGCCCTTCAACCCGCAAACCCGTAATAGGATTCGGTCGATCGAGAACAATATATCTAAGATGGTGCTGTGCCGCCGCTTCCATGGTGAAGGCCAGCGTCGTGATGTAAGTGTAAAAGCGCGCTCCAACATCCTGAATGTCGTAGACCAGGGTATCGATCCCCTCCAACATCTCGTCGGTGGGGCGACGCTGTTTCTCCGAGTACAAACTATAAATGGGCAAACCCGTCTTTTCGTCAACCGAAGAGGCCACCGGACGGTCTTCGATCCCCCGAATTCCATGCTCCGGCGAGAATAAGGCAACTAATTTGACTCCTGGCGCTTTCGAAAGCACATCCACTGTGCTGGTCCATTCGCGATTGATACCACTCTGATTTGTGATGAGACCAATCCGTCGCCCCTGGAGTTGAGAAAAGTCGGAAGCGACAAGCACGTCCAGACCTGTTTGGACCTCGGCCGCAAGACAGAAGAGAGTCAACACACTAAGAAGGGACGCACCCAGAACTAGATTTCGGGCGCAAAAGCCCAATCGGTTCCTTGCAGGGAAGAGACCTCCGCCCTGAATGCCACTGTATGCACCCTTAGCCGATTTCCTCGAAGATCCATCCCTCAGAGAGGGTGTTCTGGTTTGTGAGCATCCTTTAATGCTGGGTGCGTCCATTGTGGGATTGGATGGCCTCAGCCGCATAATGTCGATTCCCTCCCCCGATTGATAAGCGCTTGTGTCTTATATCGTTTCGTAGAGGGAAATGTCAAATGGGCGGGAGTCAGACGTGGATCTCGGTGCGGAGAGAGGGAAAAAAGGCACAGGACCCTTTTTTCGGATCCTGGGATCAAAGCCGTCCTTGGTCTCGAAGGTGGAGTGGCCCTTAGTAAACCTCAAATGATTTGTCGAGGTCGTATTGTTTGATCTTGCGGTAGAGGGTCTTGGGAGAGATGGCCAACATCTCTGCCGCTCTGCCGCGATGCCAGTGGGTTTTTTGGAGAACATTGGCGATTTGCCGCTTCTCCACCTCGATCAGTGAGACGGGCCCGCCGGCAAATTCCTTGTCATCCTTGCCGACTGTCGATTGGTAATCCAGAATCTCCGGGGGCAAATCCTCCACATCAATCAACATGTGCGGAGAGATCAACAGGACACGCTCAACCATGTTCCGGGTTTCTCTCACATTGCCCGGCCACGGGTACCGTTTCAGGAGTTCCATGGCAAGATCGGAAAAGCGGCGCTGATGCGTGCGATCAAACTCCTCCAAGAACTGCTGGATGAGCAGTGGGATGTCATCCCGACGTTCCCGGAGAGGGGGAATTTCAATGTTGATCGTGTTCAACCGGTAGAACAGATCCTTTCGAAATTTTCCTTCTTTGACCGCCTGTTTCAAATCCCTGTTCGTTGCCGCTAAAATGCGAACATCAACGGTAATCTGTTTTGTCCCTCCGAGGCGGTAAAACGACCGGGTTTCGATCACGCGAAGCAGTTTGGTTTGTAGGATGGGTCCGATTTCTCCGATCTCGTCCAAAAACAGTGTCCCTCCTGTCGCCAACTCAAAAAGGCCGGGCTTGGAACTGTCCGCTCCCGTAAAGGACCCCTTTTCAAATCCAAACATCTCACTTTCCAGCAGAGTCTCCGGGATTGCGGCGCAGCTTATATCAGTGAAGGGACTATTGCAACGCAGAGACTCCGCGTGGATCGCGCGTGCAATCACTTCCTTGCCGACGCCACTGTCACCGGTGATCAAGATGGTCGAATTACTTTTTGCCACCCGTGTCACTAATTGGGCAATCTCCTTCATTTTTGCACTCCGTGTCATCGAAGGGATCATGTACTGAGTGCCCCGTGGTCTCCGGATGGCAGGATTGTGTGCAATGACGAGTCGGCGCTTTTCATACGCTCGATTGATGGCGTCTTGCAGTAGTGGGAGTCGAAGAGGTTTGGTCAGAAAGTCGACCGCCCCCATGCGGATGGCCTCCACGGCGGCCTCCACGGCGGGCTGGCTTGAAACCAGGATCACCTCCGGGCTGTTTTCTTGAGCTTTGATCTTGGAAAGCAATTGCAAACCGGTCATGCGCGGCAGCGTCAACTCGGCCAAGAGGATGTCAAATTCCTCACTCTGGATAAGCTCAATGGCGGAAAGCCCATTATTCACCACAATGAAAACAAAATCCTTTTGTGGAAAGTGCTGTTGCAGGAGGCGGATCGTTGTAGAATCATTATCGACCACGAGCACCCGTACCTTCGTGGGAAGAGAGTCTTGGTCCCCTGAATTCTTTGTTGTGTCCAGACATTCTGAAGACATTTCGGCTACCCCTTTTGACGAATCACTCATCTTGTTGTTCGCTGGTCTAAAGTGTTCTAAAATGCGGCGGAATCTTTTCCTCCAAGGTGGCTGACTTTAGCGGGAGGCGTCGCTGGTTACTGTTTCGTCATCTGACAGCGGAATCTTTACTCTAATTCTTTACGAAATTGTTACGGCCCAGGTCAAAACTTCACAATTTGTTACATTTTGCCCTTGATACCTCCCCTTTCCACAGGCCTTGCTCACCTGTCCGTTATCTTCAAGGAGCGCCCATGATTTGCAGAATCTCCACACCCTGGACTGGCATCATTGTATTAATCGTTTGTTTTTGTTGTGTCTCAAGCTGCTCGCGTAAACCGCCTGCGGAGGAACAGGCAGAAAAGTGGGGGCCCCTGACTAAGGACGCCTTGCAAGTGGAAGGGGAAGAAGGTCTCTATGGCGGGACGTTGGTCACCGCAATCGGCCAAGAGCCCCGATCTTTTAACCGGATTGTTTCCAGCGATACCGCCACCGCGGATGTCACCGACCGGATCTTCGCTGATTTGATCCATATCAATCGTGAAACTCAACGTGCTGAGCCTTCCCTGGCAAAATCATGGGAGTTCTCTTCGGACGGGCGATCCATGACGATGCACCTGCGCGAGGGGGTCCTTTTCTCAGATGGCCACCCATTTACGGCGGAGGATGTGTTATTTACCTTCCAAATCATTTACGATCCGAAAATCAATTCTCCCCAGGCGGACCAATTGAAAGTAAATGGGCAGCCGTTTGCGATCAGAAAAACGAATGACTTCACACTCCAATTCGATTTTGTCCAGGCTGCGGCTGGCATCGAGAGGGTCTTCGATTCCGTGTTCATGTTACCGAAACACAAACTCGAATCGGCCTACCAAGCTGGAAATTTCGCTTCGGCCTGGGCGATGTCGTCTCCCCCAGGCGATATTGTGGGACTTGGGCCATTCAAATTCAGCCGATATACACCGGGACAGCGTGTGGAACTGGAGCGTAATCCCCATTATTGGAAGATTGACGCTAAGAACCGGAGGCTTCCCTACCTGTCTCGAATGGTCCTTATGATTATTCCCAATCGGGAAACACAATTCCTGAATTTCAAGGCCGGGGAAATGGACATCCTTAATCAAGTTCGCGCAGAAGATTATTCCGCTCTTTCCCGGGATGCGAACTCCCAGGGGACCGTGGTGAAGGATCTGGGGCCGAGCCTGGGGAGTGAGCTCATGTGGTTTAATCAAAACCGCAATTTGAATCCCAAAACCCACCGCCCATTGCTCAGCCCACCCAAGTCGGACTGGTTCACCAACGCACAATTTCGGCAGGCCATCTCCTATGCCATAGACCGAAAAAGCATTGTTGACCTGGTCTACCTGGGCCGTGCCACTGTTTCCTATGGTCCCCTGACCATTTCCAACAAGTTCTGGTTCAACCCATTGATCAAACCTTATCCTTATGATGTGGAGCTTGCCAAGAAGCGACTCACCGAAGCAGGCTTTCAATTCGTCACGTCCGGAGGTCAACTCCAGCTGGTGGACGGGGCTAAACATCCTGTCCGGTTCTCACTGATCACGAACGCTGGGAACCGGGAACGGGAGAAGATCGGGGCAGTGCTCCAAAACGATCTCGACAAAATTGGAATCCGCGTCGACTTCACTCCCGTCGAATTCAGCTCTTTGATTGCGCGGATAATGGAAAGCTTTGATTATGATGCGTGTCTCCTGGGCCCGACAAATATCGACACGGATCCGAGCGGGCAAATGAACCTCTGGCTGTCGAGCGCGCCAAACCACCAATGGTTTCCCAACCAGAAGAAACCGGCCACCCCCTGGGAGGCCCGGCTGGATGAGTTGATGCTTTCCCAATCAAGGACCTTAAACAAGGATCAGCGCAAGCAGATGTTCGATGAAGTTCAATCGATCATCAATGAACAGGTCCCCTTTATCTATTTGGTCTCCCGCGATGTTCTGGTGGCGGCAAAGAGCCGAGTCGGAAACTTTCGTCCAACCATACTCGACCATCACACGCTGTGGAATTGTGAACAGCTCTATTTAAGGTAGGCTACCGCTTCTCCAACGATCCCCATGCCGCGGAACATGATTACAAAGCGATATCAGATCGTTCGCCCCCTTGGCGAAGGGGGAATGGGTGAAGTCTTCCTCGTGGAAGATCTCTGGGAGAATGCCCGCCAAGTGGCTCTAAAGAAACTCCGACGCGGAGTCCTTTCGGACGCAACGCGGGAGTTTTTCGTGCGTGAATTCACCGCGCTCAAACAGCTTCGTCATCCCAACCTCTCGTCGGTCTATGATTTCGGGTACACCCCACAAGGAGACCCCTTCTTCACCTCTGAGTATTGTATGGGGGAAGATTTGATAACGGGAACCGCTCAAATGGGATTCAGCGAGAAACTGGAGCGTGCCGTCGAAATCTGCCGAGCCCTCGCCTATATCCATGCAAGAGGTTACATACACGCCGATCTGAAGCCCGAGAATATCCTGGTTCTTGCCGGCACTCGGACCGAGAACGCCAGCATCAAGTTGTTGGATTTCGGTCTGGCTCGCCATATCGATGACCAAGCGAGACACCGCCTGAGTGGCACCCTGGCCTACCTGGCTCCCGAAGCAATCAAGGGACGTCCGTTCGATGTCCGTTCTGACCTGTACGCCCTCGGGGTGGCCTTCTATCAGCTTTTCAGCCGTCAGTCCCCTTATGGAGACATCGATCCACAGTTGCTGGTCGATATGAAGCTGAACGTGAATCCTGCGCCCCCGACCGAGAAGGACGGAACACTGCCCGTGGCGATGGACGGCATTTTGCTCCGTCTTTTGGAAAGAGATCCTGACGACCGGTTTCAGTCTCCCGATGAGATTGTCAAAGCCATTAACCAAGGTCTTGGATATCAATTTGAAATTGAGACGGACGAAACCGCGAGAGACTACGTCCGAAGTGGCCGATTCGTTGGGCGCGCGGCAGAGCAAACCCAACTGAAGAAGGCACTTCAACAGGTGCTGAAGGGGGCGGGTGGCCGTCTTGTTCTGGTCGGTGGGGAGAGCGGCGTCGGAAAGACCCGACTTCTCGAAGAACTGAAGATTCAAGCCCAGTTGGAAGGCGTCAGAACATTCGTGGGCGCTGCCTATGAAAAAATAACGCAGCCGTTCCAGTGCTTTCTCGACATATTGCGCATTATGATTTTGAGCGCTCAACAGACGACTTCAGCAAACCGATCACTTTCCAATAAGTATGACACGGTCCTCAGCAAGATTCTTCCCGGCCTCTTCGAAGGAAAGCCGCAACCGGGAACACCTCCCTCTCCCTCCGCGAATGAAAAGGAACTGCTCCTGGAATCACTGGCGGCCTTTGTCATGGAAGTGTGCGCGGAACATCCCACGCTCATCCTGATCCAGGACATTCACTGGGCGGACGGACTGTCCCTGCAGCTCATCGAGCGGATCGCTCGCAGTCTGCAATCGCAGCGATTGATTCTTGGAGTCAGCTATCGGTCGGATGAAGTCAAGGATTCTGCGCTTGAAGCGGCGTTACCCTTATTGAGCGGCCTTGAATCCTGCGACTCCATCCTGCTGAGACCTTTGTCACAGCAAGAGGTTGGCGATTTGGTCAACTCCATGATGGGTACCGAACGTGCTCCCGCGAGCTTGGTTCAACGGATTGTCAATGAGACCAAGGGAAATCCCTTCTTCATCCAGGAAGTCATATGGACCTGGATGGAGGAGAAGATCATTTCTCCCCGATCGGGGGCGTGGAACCCTGAGCCTGCGGAGCTGGATTCCCTGCGGGTTCCTCAGACCATGGCCGATGCCTTTCTCCGGCGCATCCGCTCCCTTTCAAAATCCGAGCGCGACCTCCTCCAGATCATGGCCCTCTTCATCAAGCCCGTACCCCTGGCGGCCCTTTCCTATGTGCTGGGAGACCATTCGTCCCAGGTTGAGGTGGAACTTGAACGCCTCGTGGAGCGAGCCATCCTGGCACGATTGGATGCCGTTGAGGGTCCTCAATATTTTTTCCAACATGCCCAAATGAAACAAACCTTGGAGGTTCGAGTCTCTTCCATCGATGCGCACCCCATCCATTCGAGGATAGCAAGTTACTTTGAAGGGCAATCCGCCGCAGGAATTTCCGATTACGCTGAGACCTTGGCATACCATTTTGCAATGAGTGGCAATAAAGAAAAGGCAAGATTTTACTCTATTCGGG